>JAEUKM010000286.1 GCA_016793085.1 Rhodospirillaceae bacterium | reverse complement strand
ATAAGCAAAATTGGATTCTTGGTTTTCTGGCGGTATGCGCATTTTCGGCAGTATCGTTTAAGGCGATATCGCTAACCCCGTTTAGCGCCATATCATTAATTGCTGAAGGTGTTGGATTTGATTATCGCCCCAACAATTTCGACATTAATTGTCATTCTAATGAGTGTTCATTGGTGTTGGCGGACACAGATCTGCGCCATGAGGTAATAAGTCCATCAAGATTAAAGTATAGTGCCGAAGGTTGTTCCAAGCTTTTAAATTCCAAGCCCGTGCTTACTGTTCAGGACGCCAAAAAGCATGAGTTGTCGTTCGTTTTTGAATTAAATTCCTCATGTGACAGCCAAAAAATTATCGAACGTTTTTCTGTTAAGCCGGGCAATGCGGTTCCATCTAATGTTCAAAGCTACGTGCGGAACAGTTTAGGACGTTGGCGAATCTGTGTTCTGGGGCCGCCGCTTGAGTTTTCATGCGGCCCTCAAATTATTGATCGTGTGGATGTAAATAGAGAAGTAATTGAGAGTAATATCGAAAGCTGGGTCAATAAGCTTTGACTCACTCGCGGGTCAGGGGCTCCGAACTGGGGGCATAGGCTAGACCGGTTTTTCGCTCAGTCATCGCGTCGTATTTCAGAAGTATCCGGTGTCGTTGCCACGTCTTAAGCCCTAAACCTGATTCGATGGCGCAAATCGCACAAACGTCGCCCAAATCCTGCCCCCGCAGCCAATTTTCACAATATAATCAATGAGTTATAGCCCGCGCGCGTTCGAGGGATTAATGCATTTCCTCGCCGCCGGAGACGTTCATCGCCTCACCGGTGATGTAGGCGGCTTCGTCGGAGGCCAGAAACGCGCAGGCGTGCGCCGTATCTTCCGCCAGGCCCACGCGCCCCAACGGAATGCGCGACGTGCGGAACGCCAGCACGCCCGCGAGGTCGGTGCCCAGCACTTTGCCGCGGTGGGCGTTCTGTTTCGCGCCCAGCCCGGTCGTGACGTGGTTGGGGCAGACGGCGTTCACCGTAATGCCGTGGGCGCCCAATTCCACCGCCGCAACGCGCGTCAGGCCGACCAGCCCGTGTTTCGATGACGTGTAGGCCACCAGGTGCGCCGTGGCGCTTTTCGCGCCGCGGCTGGCGATGTTGATGATCCGCCCGCCCTTGGATCCTCCGGCCTGATGTTGCCGCATCATTTGCGCGGCGGCGTGCTTGGTCATCAGGAAGGGCCCGCGCAAATTGACATCAAGGATCAGATCCCACTCCTCGATCGAGAACTCGGTCAGCGGCTTCATGATGTAGCCGATGCCCGCGTTGTTCACGACGATATCGAGCTTGCCGAACTGCTTCACCGTTTCGCCGATTGCCCGTTTGATGTCCTCTTCGTCGCGCACGTCACAGGTGAGGGTTACCACGTTTGCCGCGCTGCCGGCGGCCTCGGCATGGGCGCGTATGCCTTCAGCCACACTGTCCATTTCCGCCGCCGTGCCGATGTTATCGGCCGACAGCATCGGTCCCGACGGTTTGCCGATGTCGGTGATGACAACGTGGGCACCCTCGCCAGCGAATTGCCGCGCAATGGCCTCGCCCAAGCCTTTATGGCGGCCAGCCCCCGTGATGAGGGCGACCTTTCCGCTTAACCGCATGGCGCTACTCCGGCTATAGCCCGCGAAACTATGGGCGCTTTTCTTCAACCAGTTCGATCAACTCGCCCGCGGGTCCGGTCAATGTCGCAACGCGCAAGCCGTTCAGGGTTTTCGAATTGGCCGTGATCGGCTGGGTGAGGGGCTTGGCCTTGATGGCGTCGATGCTGCTGACCGTGAAGCTGACAATCGCGTTGCCGGGCGGAAGCTCGCCGTCCAGGCGCTGGCGGGCGCCAACGCCGTGATCAAGGTAGCCGTCGAGCTGGATGCGGTTGCCGAACTCCTTCAGTCCCAACAGGCTGATGGGCAGGCTGGAGCCATCCGGCAGCCCAAGGGCGCGCGGCACCACTTTCCCCCCCGAACTGCGGATGTCGTTTTTCTTCATCAGGAACAGGTCAGCGTACCAATCGCGCACCGCCGTAATATCGCGCCCCGCCAGAATGACGATGAAGGGCCTGCCCACAAAAGCGCCGGGCTGGGGCAGGTTGGATTTGCTGCGGTCGCCGGTTTCATTGGCGAAATAGAAAATCTCGCGGCCAGGGCCTTCCACCTGCACCGTCACGATGCTTGGCGAGCTTTTCAAGGGAATGGGCGCGCCCAAGACCTTGAAGGCCGTCGTCTCGAGTTTTTTGTGAAGCGCATAGATGTCATCGACAATCAGTTCGAAGGACGTCCAGCCCCAGGATGTCATGGGCTTGTAATCGGCGGGGGCGGCGGATTGCACGGCGCGGATATACACATCGGGGCTGGCATCGGTGCTGAGCACCACATACGGCCGGCCCGCGACCTTGGGCGCGCCCCAGCTACGCGCCAGGGCTTCCGGAACCTCGCCCTTTTCGCGGACGGTGTAGCCCAGCGCCGACGTATAAAGCGCTTCAATTTTGGCGACATCGGGTGCGGCGACCGTGACCATTTTGATGCGCTGAAGCAGCGTTTCGGGTGTGGCGGGGGCCGCGGGCGATTGCGCCGCCGCAACCTGGGCGCTGGCGACGTACAGCACGACGAACGAGAGAAACGCGCGGAGTTTTTTCAAGGGTGCACCTATTGCATTGAACCAAGTCGTATTGAAATGAAGCGGGCGAGGGCTCAAGCCTCTTTGATGCCGCCAAAAATGAACCAGCCGCCCCGGCCATGGCGCGGAACTTTGACTTCGCCTGAAATCATTTTGTCGTACATGTCGGGCTTGAACGAGGAGACGTTGGGGACAGTCGTCTCAAGGCAATTCTGCGGCGTGAAGCCCGCCTGCGCGCAGATGGCGGCGGGGTCTTGCGCGCGGAAATTGGTGTAGTGCGGCTCATTGTTGTTCTGGGTATCCCAGTCCCAACTGAAATTAAGCCACGGATCGCACAGTTTATGGGGTGGCAACTCCATATGCGCCATAATACCGCCGGGGCTGAGAAGGCGGTGGCATTCCTTAATGATCTTCCTGGTCACCGCGACCGGGATTTCGTGAAAGAAGAAGCTCGAGACGATCAGGTCGAACATCCCGTCCGGGAAGTCCATCTGCTCGGCGTTTTGCTGGCTGAAATGCACGGTGTAGCCCATGTACTCGGCCTTGGCGTGGCCGTAGCGCAAGGGCGGGGCGCTGACATCGACGCCATAAGCTTCAATGCCGGGAAAGATATCTATGTACGGCAGCAGGTTCTTGCCCGACTGCGTGCCGATATCGAGCACGCGCTTAGGCTTGAAGTTGGGGTACTTGCGCGAAATCCAGGTGCCGACCGAACGGCCGACGCCGCCCGGATCTTCCTTGCGGTGAATATTGGCGCCTTTCGAGACGTTCCCGCCCTGGGCCAGGGTCATGCCCTGCGTAATGTCGTCGGCGGTGTACTCGCTATGGAAGCAGCCGGGAACCAGGTGCACGTCCAGGGCCGTCACGTAATTCGGAATTTTAAGATCAGGGTCGAGGCGAAGCGTGCCGCCCGCCGGCCGCGACGCGGCGATGGTTTTGGCGGCGGCGTTCATGGCCGGAACGGCGCGCTCGACCGGCGAGATGACGGACTGGTAGACCATCTCCTGGGCGTTGTAGCGCAACGAACTGTAAAGCCGGTAGCTTAGGTCCGTGTCCATCAAGGGTTTGATCTCGCGCGGCGAAGACGGCGCGGCTCCATGCCTCCTCACGTAGGCAGGCAGCACGTCGTCATTATAATGCTGTTGCAGCGCATCGCGCAGATTGACGGTGGCATGGTTGCGTAGCGCGCTGATGAAACGCTGCCGCCCGATCTCGTCATGGGTCGGCTGGTAGAATGAATCGACATCCACGATCTTTTGATCGGGGTTCGTGCGCTGCGAGGATGATGCCATGGCCGTGCTCCCGCTACTTTAACGTGATCTGATCGTAGGAAATCAGGTTGTTGACGACTTTAAGGCCCGAGACTTTTGCCGACGTTCCGGCAAAGCGCGCCTGCTGGAACATGAACAGCGACGCCCAGTCCTTGCGGTAGAACGCCATGATGTCACGGCGAAGCTGCAGGTTTTTCGCTGTGTCCAGTTCCGTTTGGGCCGCACTGATCAAGGGCATCACCGCTTTATTGCAGTACCAGGGATGCGCCGCCAGACACGAGTGTGTGTCCAGCGCGCGTAAAGCATCCAGGGTTGGCGAGAAACTGTAGGCAATGGCAAACCCGTCGCCCTTCCAGTTGCCCGTGAACGAATTGCTGATGATGTCGTTCGAGGTAATGGGGCGGAATTCGACATTCACCCCGATATCCGACAGGTACTGCGCGACCGTCAGGTTGATGGAATCGTCATTGGGGCCCGAGCCGCTGACAGCTTCCAGCACCAGTTTAAAACCCTTGCCCCAGCCGGCCTCGGCCAGCAGTTGGCGCGCGCGCGGCGGATCGAATGGAATGGGGGGCAGGTCGGGGTTGAAGCCGTAGACATTCGAGGTTGCGGGCTGTGTGGCCGGAATGGTCGCGCCGTCCAGCAGCGTGTTGATGATGGTGTTGCGGTCCACCGCGATGTTGAGGGCTTCGCGGACACGCACGTCGGCCAGGGCCGGGTTCCGCCCGCCGATAAAGTTGTAGGACCAGGTTTGCGCATCGAGCCAGGTGACTTTCCGGCCGCCGCCGGCAACGATAGCGGCGATTTCCTCGGGGCCTATTTGCATGGCGATATCGGCCTGCTTGGCCTGGACCGCCAGCGCGCGCGTCGGCTGATCGGCCAGGCCGCGAATTTCCAGCCTCTCGACTTTCGGCGCGCGCCAAGCCTGTTTGAAGGCCCGGAACCTTACTTTTTCGGGCTGGATCGATTCGACGATGTAGGGGCCCGTGGCGATGGGCGCTTTGGCAAAAGCTTCAAGTCCGACCTGGTTGAAGTATTTCGGCTCGACCATATACAGCTGCGTCATGAACCGCGGCAGCATCGGCGTCGGGACGGTGGTGGAAATTTCAACGGTGTGGGCATCGACGGCGCGGGCCTTATCCAGAAAAAACATCATGCGCGCCACGCCTTCCGTGTTCGTGGCCTTGTTTTTCAGGAAGTCGACGATGTTGACGACGGCCTCTGACGTGAGAGGCGCCCCGTTCGAGAACGTCACATCTTTGCGCAAATGAAAAACCCAGGTCAGCGGCCCGGTGTTTTCCCACGACGTGGCCAGGTGTGGCTGCAACTGCCCTTTCTCATCGAAAGTCGTGAGCCCTTCGAAAATCGCACTCCAGGTGTAGGCGGCGGGTAACCCGGTCGTGCGGAACGGGTTGAACTGGCTGGGCGGCAGAGTCGTGACATTGATGCGCAGCATATCCTGGGCGCTTGCCGCAGCGCTAAAGCAGAGGCCGGCAGCGACCAGAAGATTTCGGAGATCCGTCCGCATCAAAGGCAAACCCTGTCAACACGTGCTGAGGAATGTACGCCGTTCGTATTTGATATGCCTTTTGAGGCTTTTCAAGAGGTAATACAATGTTGACATGGAAATATGACAACTATCTGGACAGCGCCGCGCGAAGGCCTACAATTGCTGCAAGATAAGCCCGATTAGGTATCGTAATGACTGTTCCTGCGCCTGATTTAAATTTCCGGATGACGCATGATGAGCGTGCGCGCAGCGCGTTCATTGTCGGCCTGAAGAAGAAGGCCAATCTCAGTATCGCGGTGGAGCTTGAGTCGCGGTTTCACAAGAAGATCGTTCCCGCATTGCAACAGAAACTGGGGCGGCCGCTCGACGATACGAGCCGCGAAGACCGCAAGGCTGTTATCGAAGCCCTGAAGAATGAGCAGCTTTACCGCCTCTGGGCGTATGTCACGTATCTATCTCAGGGGGTGAAGTGGGAACTGGTCGAGGAGATTTTTGCGAAGGACCTGCCGCGGCTTCAGGCGGCAGCGGATCATTTCTTGTCCGCACCGGACAAGAAGTGCACGCTGACGCTCAACCCCGATCTCAAAATTCCCGCCAATATCGCCAAGGTCGAAATTCACCGCCAGCCCGGCGGATTTAGCCGCGAAACCCATGCGCGCGATATCGCAGCCGGAGCCAAGTATAATTTCGGCGCGACGATGGGCCCCTCGGCCGGCCAGGGGCGGGCGGGCTTTAAGCCAGGCCGCAGCGCCGGCGATTTCGTCGCCGAGACCATCAAGGCGCGCTACCCGGCGCTCAAACCGAAACGCATATTGGAGGTGGGGTGCGGAACCGGCCGCAATACGCCCTCCTACACGCGCCAATTCCCCGAGGCCGAGGTTGTCGCCATCGACTGCGCGCCCGGTTTGCTGCGCTGGGCGTGCGCGTTTGCCGAAAGCCAGGGGGCTGCTATCCACTTCAAGCAAATGGACGCGACGGACCTGGAGTTTGCCGACGGCCATTTCGACATGGTGGTGTCGCATATCCTGGGTCATGAGATGACGACACAAGGGTTGCCGAAGATGATCGCCGAATCGTGGCGGGTGCTGGCGCCCGGCGGCGTGATGTTCCATGCCGATGTGGCCATTCAACCCGGTCACATTAATCTCTTCGACCAAGCCCTGAACCAGTGGCAGGTGCGCCATAATGGCGAGCCCTTCTGGATGGGCTGGGCTGACGCGGATGTAGGCGGCTTGATGAAAAAGGCGGGCATTCCGGCGGCCGATATGTTCACCGAGTATATGTCTTCGACCGAGCGCGGCGGCGAATGGTTTTGCTATGGCGCGCACAAGGCGCAGAAGCAACGGGTGGTCCCATGAAGTTGCACCA
This sequence comes from Rhodospirillaceae bacterium, assembly GCA_016793085.1. Classification (GTDB taxonomy): domain Bacteria; phylum Pseudomonadota; class Alphaproteobacteria; order Rhodospirillales; family Rhodospirillaceae. The sequence continues at coordinate 9,417 of JAEUKM010000286.1, read as the reverse complement.
TATTCTTCTGGCTGGGGCGCTGGCCCTGCCGGTATCGGCCTTGGGTGCGGAGGGCGCAGGGGGCGAGGTGGCTGCTTTCTGGCAAAAATGCCAAAGCCAGATCGGCACGCCCCCGGCTGACGGCTTTTACCGGGTGCGGCAGTTCGGCCGCGATGCCGAACGGTCGGGCCGCATCCTGAATTTCATCGCGCTAGGTGAAAAGACGGTGACATTCACATCGCCGTGGATCTACGAGGGCAAGCGCGCGCTGACACCCGTTGCCGGCGGCTATACGGTTGTTAACGACTTTTCCGGCGTCCCGAAGCTTGTGTTAAAGACCACGGCAGTCAAAACGCTGCCTTATCAGGACATCGACGAGACTGATGCGCAGTATGAGGGGCCGAGCGTGCGCACACAGGAGGCCTGGCGCCGGGTTCATTGGGACTTCTTTACCGACGCTCTGAAGCCCTTGGGCAAGCAGCCCAGCATGGACATGCCGGTGACGGTCGAAAGGTTCGAGGTCGTATGCGGGAAGGCAGCTGGCTGATTTTGTGAGGATTTCAGCAAATCAGTCAGTACATTTTGCACGGTTTAGTATAGTAGAGGGCAGGCTTTGGGTACGAATTAAAGCGGTTTTTGGGTATTCGGTGTATGGCAAGTAATGCGAATTTGCGCCTCGTGGGGGCTCTTGACGAGACCATCAAGTCGCCGCGGTATCATCAGCTTTATTCGATCATCAAAGGCTGGATCCTGAACGGCACCTACCTGCCGGGTGCTAAAATCCCCCCTGAAAGCGAGTTGTGCGACGCGTTCGGCGTGTCACGCATCACCTCGCATCAGGCCATCAATCTCCTGGTGCAGGAAGGTCTCCTGAAACGCGTGCAAGGCAAGGGGACGTTCGTTTCGACCGACCTGAAGCGCCCGGCCAGCATCGGCGACATGGACCAGATGATCAGCAAGACGATCACGCTGGCCAAAAACTCCAAGGTCCAGAACGTCGATATCAAAAAAATTAAACCCGACGCAGAAACCTGTGAAGACCTGCAGATCAGCGCCGACGTCGACGTTTTCCGAATCACATTCGTGCGCATCGCCAACAAGGAACGGCTCGATTACCGCGAGGCTTACATTCCGACGAATTTAGGGTTGGACTTCACCAAGGCGGAAATCAAAAACCATCCGATGTACACGCTGTTCGAGCGCAAGGGCATGCCCGCCGCCACCGGCCATCTGCTGATGGGGGCCCGCTCCGCCGATCCGCACCTGGCCTCGCTGCTCAGCGTGCAGGTCGGTTCGCCGCTGCTGCGCAACCGCCTGATCGTCATGAACCAAAGCGGCGTTCCCATTCAGCGCAGCATCACTCATTTCCGCGCCGACCGGTTCGAACAATACGTCTATCTGGGGCAGTTCGGCGAAAAGGGCGGCAAGTCCGTCACGGTTTTCTAAACAGCGTTTATTGCGGCCGTTCGGTTTTAAAGTCAGGGATTGTGCAGTGCGGCCAAACGTTGATCTGGCGCGCATAAACCGATGTCGTGCGCGTAAAAAATCGCGTGCACAGCGGAACAGGTTCGCGCGTAAGTGTGCGCAATTCTGACCGCAACGCTCGAGTAATAGAAAATAAGAAAGCTTAATCAATCACTTACATGTGATGTCTACATATTTCTATGTTAATATGTACATTGGCTGTGCAAGCGTCATATGGTGTCGCCAGCGCCATGATGGCTTGGCGTTCAGTTTTAGCCGTGGGCACCGTGTGCCCGATGATGCAAGGGGGAACCGCATGAAAACATCGAAGCAATTACTCTCAACAACAGCTTTGGTGCTGGTCGGCGTGTTTGCGGGCAGTACCGCGCATGCGCAAATGAAGGTCGAGGAAATCGTCGTTACGGCGCGCAAAAGCACAGAGCGCCTGCAAGACGTGCCGATCAGCGTGACGGCGTTCAGCGACAAGGATTTGACCGAGCGCGGCATGAACGACCTTTACAAGGTCAGCCAGTTCACGCCCGGCTTCTCGTTCGAAAAGCAGGGGAACCGCTACGGCACGCAGAATGGCGGCCAGCGCCCCGTCATCCGCGGCATGTCGAATATCGGCGCCGAGCCCGGCGCGGCCGTGTTCGTCGACGGCATTCCGTTCAGCAACAACATTCTGTCGTTCCCGTTCGATATCGTCGACCGCGTTGAAATCATCAAAGGCCCTCAGGCCGCGCTGTTCGGCCGCTCGACGTTCTCGGGCGCCATCAACCTGATCACGAAAAAACCCACGAACGATTACGAAAGCAAGATCAGCTTCCGCGCCGCCCAGTACGACGACTATGAAGTGAACTTCATGTCGCGTGGCCCGATCATGGAAGACAAAGTGTTCTACATGGTGCATGGCCGCTACTACGATTTCGGCGGCCAGTACCGCAACGCTCTGGACAACCTGAAAGTCGGCCAGGAAAACACCATCGGCGGCAACGCCGGGCTGGAGTTCCGCGCCACCGACGAGTTGCGGATTTCGATCAATGGCGGTTACAACGAAGACGACGACGGCCTGGCGGCGACAACGCTGCAAGATCGTTTTTCCAACAACTGCTTCCTGAACGTCTCGCGCCAGTATTATTGCGGCGTCGTCAAGCGCCAGGATCAGACCCGCATCAATCGTGCAGCGCTGCGGGGCCAAGAGGGCTTGCGCCGCGAGAGCACGCGCTTGCTGGGCACTATCGAGTATGACGCCGGCAGCTTCGTCATTACCTCGAACACCGGTTTCTTCGATACCGAGGATGAGTACGGCTACGATTCGGACTACATCGACGCGAACCGCAGCACCACGAACCTACGCCTGGAAACCAGCGACCGTGAAGAGTGGTCGACCGAACTGCGCGCGCAGTCTGCGGCGACCGACCGCTACCGCTTCATGGGCGGCGTGTTCTACTATCACCGCAACCGCGCTTCGGCCGAGCGGCACCTCTCGACGGCGCCGACGGTGGATTTCGGCACGTCCTACGTTGACAACAAGGCGGTCTTCGGCTCGTTCGGCGCCGATTTCACCGATCAGTTGGTCGGTACGCTGGAAATGCGCTACGCCCAGGACAAGATCAAGCTGCGCACGGCCGCAGGCGCCCAGTTCCAAAGCACGTTCAAGACCTGGCTGCCGCGCGCAACCTTGGACTACAAGTTCGATGATAACTCGATGATCTATGCGGTCATCGCCAAGGGCAACAAGCCGGGCGCCTTGAATGCCGATCCGCGCTTGCCGCCTGCGTTGCTGGCGGCTGACGAAGAGAAAAGCTGGAACTACGAAATCGGCACCAAGAACAGCTTCTGGGACGGCCGGATCGTGATGAACGCAGCCGCGTACTATGTCGATTGGACGAAACAGCAGTTGACCGACACGTTCTTCCTGCCCACGGGCGGTACGCTGACCTACCTTGTTAACGTCGGTAAGACGAAAGTGCAGGGCGGCGAGTTCACGATGACGGGCCAGTTCAGCGACGCTTTCTCGGCCGGCGGCACGTACGCCCTGAACGACGCCCGCTTCGTTGAGTTCAACGACGTGGAAGCCGGGCAATTGTTCGGCGATCCGTCACTGAAGGGCAAGCAGACCCCGTCCTCGCCGAAGCATCAGTTCTCGCTGTTCGGGCGCTACGGTTATCCGGTCACGGATGAGATCGAAGGCTTCATCCGCGCCGATTACTCGTACACGGACACCCGTTATGACCAGGCCTATAACCTTGCTTCAACCGGTTCGCAAAGCCTGATGAACGTGAAGGTCGGCCTTGAAAGCGATGCCTGGACCGTGAACCTGTTCGTCGACAACCTGTTCGATGACCGCTCACCGTCATCGGTCATCCGCTATGTCGATAATAAGAACCTGCTGCCCATCGGCACCAGCAGCCGTGTGAACAACGTTGTGCGCGGCTTCCTGTTTGCCTTGCCCGATAAGCGCCGTGTCGGCGTTACCGGCAGCTACAAGTTCTAAACCGCGCTTCTCGGCCCGATGAAAGAAGCCTCGCTGGCCTAGCGGGGCTTCTTTTATTTCGTTCAGTGTTGCTGGCGGGCCGGCAAAGCACGACAATCGCGCGGGCAACAATCAGGGACCAACATGGCGAAGGGATGGGATGGCGCAGGACTGCTGAAGGTTATGCTGGTGATTGCGGCGTGCCTTGGGCCCGCGCCCGTGATGGCGCAAGGCAGCGGCACGCTTCGCATCGCCACACCGGCCTTACCGCAGTCGCTGGTCAATCCCTACCGAACCATCGCGCCGCCCTCGATTTATGTGACTGCCGCGATCTTCGATACGCTGACGCGGTTTGATCACGAGGGGGCGTTGCAGCCGTGGCTGGCGACCGACTGGCGCCGCGACGGCGCCAACGCCTGGGTTTTTAACTTACGTAAAAATGTCAAATTCTCGAACGGCGAGCCCTTCGACGCGGCGGCTGTTGTCGCGGCGGTATCGTTCGTCACCTCCCCGGAAGGGCGTGTCGAGGGTGTGTACCGCGAAATGCCTTTTTTGGGCGGGGTCGAGGCGATTAGCGAACACAGCGTCAGGGTATCCACCACCACGCCTGTGCCCCTGCTGCCGCGCGTCATGGCAGCACTGCCCATCCCGGCGCCGCAGCAGTGGAAACGTCTGGGTGTTGCGGGCTTCGCGCGCGAGCCTGTCGGCACTGGGCCCTTTAAAGTCATTGCGCGCCGGGCGAACGCGTTGTCGCTGGCGGCCTACGAGGGCTCGTGGCGCAAGCCAAAGGTAGCGGGATTGGAGTTCACGGTCGTGCCTGTTCCCAACTCGCGCGTTACGGGGTTGATGTCGGGGGTGTTCGACATTGCCTATGATCTCGGCCCCGATGATCTGAAGACCCTGAACGACAGCGGCAACGTCGCGGTGGTCACCATCACCAATTCGGTAACGGGCATCAGCTTCTTTCTCAAGAACCCCAGCCCGTTCTCGGATGTGCGGGTCAGGCAAGCCGCCAACATGGCTGTCAACCGGCAAGCCATCATCGACGGCCTGCTGGCGGGCACGACCAAGGTGCCCAGCCAGCCGGCCACGCCGACAACCTTGGGCTATAACCCCGAGCTTCAGCCTTACCCCTACGATCCGGCCCGCGCGAAGGCGCTTCTGGCCGAGGCCGGTTACGCCAAGGGCTTCACGTTCAGCATGGAAACCAGTGTGGGCTACGCGCCTAACGATTCTGCGATCTTCCAGCAGATCGCACAAGACTTGCGCGCCGTGGGCATCCGGATGGAGATCGTGACACTGCCTGTCACGGAGTTTCTGACCCGGCGTGGCAATGGCTCGCTGCGGGCCGAGGCTTTCGCGGCCGAGTGGCCGGCGTGGCCGACGCTGGACGGCTTGCGCGCAGTGCGCACGCACTCGTGCCTGCGCGAACCGGTCTGGTATTGCAATCCGTCGGTAACGCCGCTGATCGAGGCCGCGCTTGCCGAAGAGAACACAGAGCAGGCCGTTGCCTTGCGCCGTCAGATCATGCAGCGCTTCCGCGACGACGCCCCCGCGATTTTTCTGTTCGGCGCGCCGCAATTCACGGGCTTGCGCGCGGGCATCACAGGCTACCGCGAGGACGCAAACCTTGTGAGCTACCACGACATTTCGCTGCCGTAGCGCGTGGGCCGAACGCATTGGCAAGGTGGTTGTTCTGCCTAATCCAGAATTAATCCGCGCCTAGCGGAGCGCACTTGGCTCGGACAATGGGCCTGACGCAACCTAAGGGTCGTTTGTTTCCCAAGCCACAGGCTTGGGTGGGTCATGTTTTTGAGGTCCCCCTGATGACTGCGGATTTTCCGCGTCGGCCGCCTTTTATCGCGAGGCTTTTGGCATGACGCCGATCCTGACTTCCCGGTTCCGCGATAACAAATTTCGCTGGCACGAACTTTTTAATCTGTCATGGGAAGCGGAGGCCTCGCTTGATATTCTGAAAGGGGACGCTTCGGATACGGGCCTGGGCGGAATTGAAATGCAAGGTTATGATGCCGCTCTAATTGATACGGACAAAGCAGACCCTCAGCTCTTTGACGGCGGCACATGTATGTTGACTTACGCAACTCACGATAGCGATGCCGCGTATGCCGCAATTTCTGCAAGCCCGCTCGCCAAGATGATGTCTGTGCCGCAGGTTCCGGCTGCCAAGCCCTATAAGAAAGGGCGCTCCTTCACCTTTCTGGGGCCCGACCAGGAATATTTTGAAATTTGTGAAAGCATGTGGGCGTGAACGTGCAGCTGCGGGTGATATGAAACGTATTGTCTATGATGCTTTTGGCGAGCCAGCCCGCGTTTTACGGATCGACGAGGGCGCGGCGCTGACGCCAGGACCGGATGAAGTTGTGATTGGCCTCGAAGCTGCGCCCATCCATCTGGCCGACCTTAAAGGTATCACCGGCCAGCCCTGGTTCACTAACGTATCGTTTCCAGCCGTCCCAGGCTATGAGGGCGTGGGACATATTAAGGCTGTGGGGTCAGCTGTCGGGGGCGTCAAGATCGGTCAGCGGGTGTTCTTGCCGGTTGGCTACGGCGCATGGACGGAAGAAATGCGTGCCCTGGCGGCGGATTTGTGGTTTCCGCCCCAGCATATTTCCGCAGAACAATTGGCCCTGATCCCGATCAATCTTCCGACAGCCTACCTGATGTTGACCACCTATATTGCGCCGCGCATAGGCGATTGGGTTATCCAAAATGCGGCGAACTCAAATGTCGGCTACTACCTGATTCGGATTGCCCGCAAACTGGGTTTGCGCACGGTCAATATCGTGCGGCGCGAGAGCGCCGTGCCCGAAGTCGAGGCGCTTGGTGGAGACATTACCCTTGTTGATGGCCCCGATCTTGCCGCGCGCGTGAGGCATGCCATAGGTAATGAGCGGTTGCGGTTGGCAATTGACGCCGTTGGCGGCAGTGCCACGACACGGCTGGCGGAATGCCTGGACAATGATGACGCTAAAGTGGTTTGTTATGGTTTCCTCAGCGGTCAGCCGTGCGAAATGCCGGGCGAGAGGTTGATCTTTCGCGATGTCGAGCTGACGGGCTTCTTCATGAAACGGACTCTGTCAAAGTTCACGCGCACACAGATTGCCGATATGCGTACCTGGATAAATGCCTTCCTCGCCGATGAACCTCCGAATGCCAAGATTGCCGGGGTTTATACGTTCGACCAGATTGCGGCTGCCGTCACGCATGCCGCGCAAGTCAAGGAAGCGAGAGCCGGCAAGATTATTCTGAAGCCTTAAGAGGCGTTCATGAGCGAAGCAAACGAAGTTGAGGCAGTCATTCGCGGCATATTCCGCGATTTTATGGATCACAAACCCGGCGCCATCGAGGAGCGCCAGCACCCCGATTGCACTGTTTGGGATGTTTTTACGCCAGATCTGATTCGCGGCTTGGAAGAACGGAAAAAGTTCCATGCCAAGGATCAGCAACAGATGCAGGCCCGTGGGCCGCTTACGCTGAACGTCGACGCCCCCGTTGTCGATGCGTGGGATAACGTGGCCGTAGCGCGGTATTATGTCATGTTCAGTTATGCCGCCCCTAATCCAACGGCCGGGCGTGTCCGGGTCACAAGCGTTTTCCGCAAAATTGATGGACGCTGGCTGATGGTTCATCATCACGAAGGCCTTGTGCCGACGGGGCATCCGCCGATTGAGCCGCCTGCAGGGGCGAATTCGACGTGAGTATATCGCGCGGCGACGTTGTCCGGTCGCTTCGTAAAGTGCTGGCCGAAGAGGCGATCAGCACCGAGGTGGAGCAACGGAGCCTGTTTGGCGCCGATCTGGCGTATGAGGGCGAGCCGCCGCTGGCTGTTGTCGTGCCAGACAGCGTGGATCTTCTGCAAAAAACCGTTGCGGTTTTGGCGAAGCTCGGGATTCCCTTCGCCCCTCGTGGCGGCGGTTTGTCGTATTCCCGGGGGTATATCGTCGATACGAAAGATTGGGTGGCGATCGATATGCGCTGTCTCAATCGCATAATCGAAATCAATACGCAGGATAACTACGTCACGGTTGAAGCGGGATGCACGTGGCAACAACTTGCCGACGCCCTTCATTCCAGTGGTCTGCGCCCACCATTTTGGGGTCCCTATTCAGGGCAGGATGCCACGGTCGGAGCGGCAGTGGCTCAAAATGCGGTTTTCTACGGTTCTGGGTTATTCGGCACGATTGCCGAGTCTCTTCTGGGCCTGTCCGTGGTTTTACCCGACGGCACGCTGATGCATACCGGATCCGCCGCCTCGCAAAGCGCACCCAGTTCCTTTTTTAGGCATCTTGGGCCCGACCTGACGGGGTTGTTCATCGGTGCGTGCGGCGCCTTTGGCATACATGCGACAGTAACGCTGGCGCTTCGGCGCCGGCCGCTCTTCACGGCCACTCGCGGCTATCGGCTGGCTTCAGCTGCCCAAGTTGCACAGATGATGATGCAGATCGGGCAGGCCGGCGTGGCGGCCGAATGCATGACGTTCGATCCGGCCATGATGTCGCGCGCTGCCAAATCCGCAGTGTTACAGGAATGGCAGCCAGGTCGCCGGGTAGCCGCTGATCAAGTGTTCTTGCTCTCTACCGTTCATGAAGGCATGACGGCCGCTGCCGCCGAAGCCGCGGCTGAAACGGTAGACGGTATTGCCCGGACAGTAGGCGCCCAACCTGATGGGGCCGGGCCGCTTGCTGCGATGCGCGTGAAGCCCTTTCAATCGCCGACCACGCTGATTGGTCCGAATGGATTGCGTTGGCTGCCTTTCCACGCGATTGTGCCCCACTCGCGTCATCTCGACACGATCACGGCGATCGAGGATTTTATGACTGCGCAGGCGGGCCCATTGGCGGCCGAGGGGCTGTCGTGGGGTTTCGTCAGCATGCTGGTTGGTTCGTCCGCTGTTCTGATCGAGCCAAGTTTCTACTGGCCTGATGCGCCAAGCGCGGTGACGCGGGCATATCTGCCCGATCAAGCCAAAGCAGTACGCTGGCCGGACCGCCCAGAACTGCGCACTGCTTTGTTGGGTCTGCGGGACCATTTAGCCGGGATTCTGACCTCACGCGGCGCCATCAACATTCAAATTGGCCGCAGCTATCCTTTTTCTCAACGCATAAACCCGGCGAACATGCGATTGCTTGAAGCCATCAAATGGGCGCTCGATCCATCAGGATTAACGAACCCTGGCGTTTTGGATCTGGCGGCCCCAGAGGCGACAGCTGACGCGGAAGGGCAAGATACCAAATGAACTCCATGCCTGCTCAGCCGCCGGATGCCACACCGTCATCTTGGCCCGAGCCGCTCTACGCGTGGTATGTCGTTGGCGTATTGATTGCATCCTATGCATTTGCGATTCTCGACCGGATCGCCATCGGCTTGCTGGTCGGGCCGATCAAGCAAGACCTGGGGTTGTCGGATACGCAGATGGGGCTGCTGCAAGGAGCGGCCTTCGGCATTTTCTACAGCTTGTTCGCCATTCCAATCGGTTA
>JAEUKM010000273.1 GCA_016793085.1 Rhodospirillaceae bacterium | reverse complement strand
TGACGGAGATTGAACACGGGTTTTGCAAACGCGGCGAGATCGGGGAAGGTTTTCAGCCGTTCCAGGCGCACATTCACCAGATACTCCGCATACTCGGCGGTTTTCTCGGCGTCCAGATGCGCGCGCGCCGCTTCCAGCGCGCTCTCAAGGTTCGCGCGCAGCTTCAGCACTTCAGCAGTGCTGACAAAATTATGCACTACGGCCAGGCCCTGCATGGACAAGGCCGCCGCGATATCGCGCGGGTTTGCTGTCCCCTCGAAGGTGAGCGATGCGGGTGCGGGCTTCATGCCGGCGTGGCCGTCGGCGACGGCGCGGGTGAAGGCGTCGAACGGATGGATCATCGCGCCGCCCCGATGAATTCCGAGGCCGTGACGAACACGAAGCCCAGACGCCGCGCGTTCCAGAGGATGTAATCCAGCCCCCGGCGCGTGATGTGGTGATAGCCCGCGTCGTCCTTGTCGCTGATGCCGTGGGCGTCGATCGCCATGGAGCGTTGACCTTGCGCCGCCAGGCGCAGTTCGTGCACCACGTCGTCGGCGGTGCGCAAGGTTGCGCCATCCGCGCGCACCAGGTCGGCGTTGCGCGACTTGATCAGCGGCTTGGTCTGTTCCCACGTCATGGCTTCGGCGAAGGTGTCGGCGCGGGCACGGATGGTGGTGAAGTAGGGGATGATCGCCGCGTCCAGTTCGGCGCTGCGTTTGCTGTAGGGGTACGAGAACGAGGGCGGCGTGAAGCCGAAGATGCGCATGCCGTTGATGCACTCGACGATCTCGGACTTCACGTAGTTCTCAAGACCAATCTTTTCGGCGGTTTCGACGGCGTTGATGTGCGAGGAGGTGTGGCAACCAATCTCATGGCCCTGGCCGATGAGGCCGTAGAACTTGGTGATGGCCTTCTGCGGCACATGCGGAAAACCGTAGGCGTAGAACGTCACGCGCGCGCCGTGGGCGCGGAAAATATCCGCCGCGTCGAACCAGTCGTCGATGTAGTGGTCGTCAAAGGTGACGGCGAGATAGGGGCCAGTTGGGGAGATGGCGGTCTGGGTCATGGGTGCGTCTAAACCAGCCGCCGGCCGTAGGCCAGGATCATGTGGGTGTTGAAGTCGCGCCGTCCGGGGTGCAGCGCCTCCAGCTTTTTCTGCAACTTGGCATCGGGCAGATCGCGCTGGGCGATGTTGCTCTCCATCGCGCCGAAACGCTTGAAGGGCGAGATGTCGAAGTACCTGGCGTAGTCCTCGGCGAACAGACGATTGATGCGCCGCGAGAAGAACAGTTCCTGCACGATGTTGCCCGCAGCCTCCGCGTCCATGTGGCGCGCGAGGCGCTCGTAGAGGGCCGGCGGCTGCTCCAAGAGGTGCGCCCAGGGCGCGACGGGGTTGGTGTGGCCTGGGAGTCCGTAGGAGGAGAACAGGCGGCCCATCTTGTCGGTGACGGTGTGGTAGAACAGCCCTGACTCGGACGACCAGATTTGCGCGGCCATCATGGCGAAGCCGCCGCCGGGCTTAAGCGCGCGGTAGATCTTGTCCAGCGCCGGGCCCACCCGCTGAATGAAGGTGAAAGCGGCGATGGAAACGACGAGGTCGAAACTCTCGTAGAATTTTTCCGGCAAGCGCTCGATGGGTGCGGTAATCACCTGGTAGGGCCCGAGCGTTTTGGGGTCGGCGGCGTCAAACGAGGCGTAGTCCACCGTGGCGACGTCGTCGATCTTGCGGCCGATGCTTTCCCAGTAGCTCGCCTCCTGGATCGCGGTCCAGGATTTCACGCGCAGGTCGTTCAGCACGAAGTCGCGGTTGAGCGCGCCGCCCACTTCCAGCACGCGTTTGCCGGCGAAGCCGAACTTCGCCTCCACGTCGGCGCAGAAGCCGGCCTGGTACGGCTTCACCTTGCCGAGCGGATCCGGCAGGTCGGCCTGGTATTTCTCCGGCCAGACGGTTCGTATGAGTGCGGCCCGGTCCATTGTACGGGTGTCGTTTCGGTGTGTTTTTGCCCCACTCTATATTTAGCGCGCTGAG
>JAEUKM010000270.1 GCA_016793085.1 Rhodospirillaceae bacterium | reverse complement strand
GGCGCCCGAGGACATCTTCATGGTCGGGACGGTCTCGACCGTGCTGCAGTTGCTCAAGCTTCCCGACGGCACCGTCAAGGTGCTGGTCGAGGGCGGGCAGCGCGCGCGGATCGACCGGTTCACCGAGCGCGACGCCTTCTTCGAGGCCTATGCCGAACTGATCGAGGACGCCAAGGAAGAGGACAAGGAACTGGAAGCCTTGTCGCGCTCTGTCGTCTCGCAGTTCGAGCAGTACATCAAGCTGAACAAGAAGATTCCGCCCGAAGTGCTGGTGTCGATCAACCAGATCGACAACCTCTCGAAGCTGGCCGACAACATTGCGTCGCACTTAGGTTTGAAGATCGCCGACAAGCAGGACCTGCTTGAGACCAAGGGCGTGACCGAACGCTTGGAAAAAATCTACGCCTTCATGGAATCCGAGATCAGCGTGCTCCAGGTCGAGCGGCGCATCCGGAACCGCGTCAAGCGCCAGATGGAGAAGACCCAACGCGAGTACTATCTGAATGAGCAGATGAAGGCCATTCAGCGCGAGCTGGGCGAGAACGACGAGGGCAAGGACGAAAACGCCGAGCTCGAAGAGAAGATCAAAAAGCTGAAGATGAGCAAGGAGGCCAAGGACAAGGCCTTAGCCGAGCTCAAGAAGCTGAAGAACATGAGCCCGATGTCCGCCGAGGCCACGGTCGTGCGCAATTACCTGGATTGGCTGACTGCGATTCCCTGGGGCAAGCGCTCGAAGGTGAAGCTGGATCTGAAGGCCGCGCAAGCGCAGTTGGATAAGGATCACTTCGGCCTGGAGAAGGTGAAGGAACGCATCGTCGAGTATTTGGCCGTGCAAACCCGCACCAAGAAGCTGAAGGGGCCGATCCTGTGTCTGGTTGGGCCGCCGGGCGTGGGCAAGACCTCGCTGGGCCGCTCGATCGCGGCCGCCACGGGGCGCAACTTCGTGCGCGTCTCGCTGGGCGGGGTGCGCGACGAGGCCGAAATCCGCGGCCACCGGCGCACTTACATCGGCTCGATGCCTGGCAAAATCATCCAGGGCATGCGCAAGGCCAAGACGTCCAACCCGCTGTTCCTGCTCGATGAAATCGACAAGCTGGGCGCAGACTGGCGCGGCGATCCGTCGTCGGCCTTGCTAGAAGTGCTGGACCCCGAGCAGAACCACACCTTCCAGGATCACTATCTGGAAGTGGACTACGATTTGTCCGACGTGCTGTTCATCACGACGGCCAATACGTTGCGTATGCCGCAGCCGCTCTTGGACCGCATGGAATTGCTGCGCGTCTCGGGCTACACCGAGGACGAGAAGGTGGAAATCTCGAAGCGCCACCTCATCAGCAAGCAGTTGGAAGCGCACGGCCTGAAGAAGAGCGAGTGGACGATTTCGGACGACGCGTTGCGTGATCTCATCCGCTACTACACGCGTGAAGCCGGTGTGCGCAGCCTTGAGCGCGAACTGGCCAACATCGTGCGCAAGGCGACCAAGGAAATCATCCTGAAGAAGCTGAAGCGCGTGGCTGTGACGCGCAAGACGCTGAAGAAGTACGCCGGCATCCAGAAGTACCGCTACGGCGAGGCCGAGCGCGAAGACATGGTGGGCGTGACGACCGGTCTCGCATGGACGGAAGTGGGGGGCGAACTGCTCTCCATCGAAGCGGTCACCATGCCGGGCAAGGGTGCGGTCACGCTGACGGGCCAACTGGGCGACGTGATGAAGGAATCGATCCAGGCCGCGCGCTCGTTCGTGCGCTCACGCGCGCTGTCGTTCGGCATCAAGACCCGCATGTTCGAAAAGAACGACATTCACCTGCACTTGCCGGAAGGTGCCACCCCCAAAGACGGTCCGTCGGCCGGTGTCGCCATGTGCACATCGATCATCTCGGTGCTGACGGGCATCCCCGTGCGCAAGGATGTCGCCATGACCGGCGAAATCACGCTGCGCGGTCGCGTCCTGCCCATCGGCGGCCTGAAGGAAAAGATGCTGGCCGCCTTGCGCGGCGGCATCAAGACGGTGCTGATCCCCAAGGAAAACGAGAAGGACCTTGAGGAGATTCCCGACAACGTCAAACGTGATCTGGAAATCGTGCCCGTCACCACGGTGGACGAAGTTCTGGAGCGGGCCCTCGCCAAGCCCCTGGTGCCGATCCTGGCTAAGGACGACGTGGACCCGGACGACGAGAAGTCGAACCGCAAGTCCAAGCGCGAGCAGGACGACGAGGAAGAGGGCATCCGCACCCACTAAGCGGGGCCGATTCGATCTTTAAAGCTTGAACGCCGGGCCGGAGGCGACACTCCGCCCGGCGTTTGCGTTTCGGAATGCTGCTCAGAACAACGCCTGCACGCGATAAGGGTAGGCGCGTCAAAACCCCTAAAATAGGGCACTTATCCACGGTTTTTCACGGCGCTCGCATTGACGCCCAAGGAATCCGCGGCTTAGACTGCCTGCGCATTCGGACTACGGCGGATTCTCTGAGGTTCACGATGCCCTTGGCTTGGGATCGGTGAGGCCCGGCCCGCAACCGCATGTTGTGTTTTTAAAATCTCACGACTGCCAAAAGGGGTCTCTCGAAAATGAATAAGAACGACTTAGTCGCCGAAGTGGCGGACGCCACCGGCCTGACCAAGGCCGATGCGGCCAAGGCCGTGGACGCGGTGCTCGATTCCATCACCGGCTCGCTGAAAAAGGGCAAGGAAGTCCGCCTGGTCGGCTTCGGCACCTTCACGGTGGCCAAGCGCGCCGCCAGCGAAGGCCGTAACCCGCGCACCGGCGAAAAGATTAAAATCCCGGCGTCCAAGCGCCCGAAATTCTCGGCCGGCAAGGCCTTGAAGGACGCTGTGAACCGCTGATTTCTGCTGCTTCAAGACATTGCGAATGCCGGCCTTTTGGGGCCGGCATTTTCATTTGGGCCTGTTTCATTTGGGCAGGTGGATTTCGGCGGCCTTCTGCTTTAGGGTCCGGCGCGTTTTCGAGGACTGGTACAAAAGGGCGATTAGCTCAGCTGGCAGAGCGCCTGCTTTACACGCAGGATGTCGGCGGTTCGATCCCGTCATCGCCCACCAGCCTACGCCCGCTTCGCGGGCTTCGGCTGGCAAGCCAGCCTTCGCGCCATTTCCGGGTCTTTTTCTAAGAATAATTCGCATTTGGACAGCAGGCCGAAACCGGCAAAAAACCCAATGCTGTCAATGCGTTTATTGTCGGTCAACGGCTTGACTTGGGGGAAGCCCACCGCTTAGATCACGCCACTTCCGCGGCGTCGGGTGGGGCCCCGCGCGACCGAGACGCCGCATTGCTAAGCCCTTGGATTAAAAACAAAATAAACCGCCGGGGATACGACGCCGCACGCGCCGCGGTCTGGGGATCGTCGCTATGGATGACTTGCTGAAAGAGTATCTGCCGATCCTGATCTTCATCGGCTTGGCCTTCGGCTTGGCGCTGGTGATTGTGGTGGCCTCGCTGATCGTGGGCCCGAACCGCCCCGACCCCGAAAAAAACTCGGCCTACGAATGCGGCTTTGACGCATTCGACGACGCACGCGGCAAGTTCGACGTGCGCTTCTACCTTGTCTCGATCCTTTTCATCATCTTCGACCTTGAAGTGGCGTTTCTGTTCCCGTGGGCCGTCAGCCTCGGCAGCATCGGCATGTTCGGCTTCTGGTCGATGATGGTGTTCCTGGGCGTGCTGACCATCGGTTTCATCTACGAGTGGCGCAAAGGCGCCCTCGAATGGGAATAACAAGCGCATCGGAATTGCAGCCATGAACGTCGTTCCCGCCGCCGCGAAAACCGACCCCATCCGCACCACGACGCCTGCCGACGGCGAGTTCATGGCGCGCGTGGCCGATGAACTCTCCAACAAAGGCTTCCTGCTCACCTCGCTGGACAAACTCGCCAACTGGGGCCGCACCGGCTCGATGTGGCCCATGTCCTTCGGCTTGGCGTGCTGCGCGGTCGAGATGATGCATTCGGCCATGGCGCGTTACGACCTGGACCGCTTCGGCATGTTCTTCCGCCCCAGCCCGCGCCAGTCCGACGTGATGATCGTGGCGGGCACGCTGACCAACAAAATGGCGCCGGCGCTGCGCAAGGTCTACGACCAGATGCCCGAGCCGCGCTGGGTGATCTCGATGGGAAGCTGCGCCAACGGCGGCGGCTACTATCACTACTCGTATTCAGTCGTGCGCGGCTGCGACCGCATCGTGCCGGTGGACATCTACGTTCCCGGCTGCCCGCCGACGGCCGAAGCGCTGCTGTACGGCATTCTGCAGCTTCACAAGAAAATCCGCCGCGTTGGCACCATCGACCGGTAAGTCAGTCCGCCATGTCGTCCGCACAAGAACATCTCGAAACTCTCCGCGAACTCGGCAGCTACATTGCCTCGGCCCTGCCGACGGCGGTGTTGAGCACGGACGTGAAGGGGGGCGAGCTGTCCATCCGCGTTCACCGCTCGGCGATCGTCAAGGTGCTGACGCTGCTGCGTGATGATTCGAACTGCCAGTTCTCGCAGTTGGTGGATTTGTGCGGCGTCGATTACCCCGACAACGACGAACGCTTCGAGATCGTCTATCACCTGCTCAGCATGAAACAGAACCTGCGCATCCGGGTGAAGGCGACGACCGATGAATCAACGCCCGTGCCTTCGGTCAGCAGCGTGTTCCCGTGCGCCAACTGGCTCGAGCGCGAAGTGTGGGACATGTACGGCGTGTTCTTCTCGGACCACCCGGACCTGCGCCGCATCCTCACCGACTACGGTTTCGACGGGCACCCCTTGCGCAAGGACTTCCCGCTGACCGGATATGTCGAGATGCGCTACGACGAAGAACAGAAGCGCGTGATCTACGAACCCGTGAAGCTGGCGCAGGATTTCCGTAACTTCGATTTCTTGAGCCCGTGGGAAGGCCTGAGGGGGCTTCTGCCCGGCGATGAGAAAGCGGCGGGGAGCAAGTAACATGAGCACCGCGACCGCCGACGTCGAGATCGAGAATTATACGCTCAATTTCGGGCCGCAGCATCCGGCCGCGCACGGCGTACTGCGCCTGGTGCTGGAGATGGACGGCGAGGTGATCGACCGCGTTGACCCGCACATCGGCCTGCTTCATCGCGGCACCGAAAAACTGATCGAATACAAAAGCTATCTGCAAGCACTGCCGTACTTCGACCGGCTGGATTACGTCTCGCCCATGAACCAGGAGCAGGCGTTCTCCATCGCCACCGAGCGTCTTTTGGGCATTGAGCCGCCGCCGCGCGCCAAATACATCCGCATGCTGTTCTGCGAACTGACGCGCATCCTCAATCACATCATGAATATCGCGTCCTACGCCATGGACGTCGGCGCCATGACGCCGTTCCTGTGGACCTTCGAGGAACGCGAAAAGCTGATGGAATTTTACGATGCGGTCTGCGGGGCGCGTATGCACGCGGCCTACGTGCGCCCGGGCGGCGTATCGCAGGACATGCCGGCGGGCTTGGCGGAACGCATCATGAATTGGGCCAATGCCTTCCCCAAGATCATCGACGACATGGAAGGCCTGCTGACGGAAAACCGCATCTTCAAGCAGCGCGTGGTCGATATCGGGCGCGTCACGGCGGAAGAGGCGCAAGCCTGGGGCTTCACGGGTCCGAACCTGCGCGCTTCGGGTGTTGCGTGGGATTTACGAAAAGCCCAGCCCTATGACGGCTACGAAGACATCGATTTCGACATTGCGATCGGCAAGAACGGCGACTGCTACGACCGCTATCTCGTGCGTGTCGAGGAAATGCGCCAGTCGGTGAAAATCATCAAGCAGTGCCTGGAGAAAATGCCGTCGGGCCCGGTGCGTGTGAACGACCGCAAGATCATGTCGCCGCCGCGCGGCGAAATGAAGCAGTCGATGGAAGCGCTGATCCATCACTTCAAGCTCTACACCGAAGGCTACAAGGTTCCGGCGGGCGAAGTGTACGCCGCCGTGGAAGCGCCCAAGGGCGAGTTCGCGGTGTACCTGGTCTCGGACGGCACCAACCGCCCGTACCGCTGCCGCATCCGTGCGCCGGGCTTCATTCACATGCACGGCATGGATTTTATGCTGCGCGGCCACATGCTGCCTGACGTTCCGGCAGTGCTGGGTTCCATCGATATCGTGTTCGGTGAGGTTGACCGATGAGCCTTCGTACTCTCGCCAAGGAACAGCCGGCGAGCTTCGCTTTCAACGCGGAATACCTGGAGCGCGCCAAAAGGGTGATCGCCAAGTATCCGGCGGGCCGTCAGGCCAGCGCCGTCATTCCGCTTCTGGACTTCGCCCAGCGCCAGGAAGGCTGGGTGACGCAGCCCGCCATCGATGTGATCGCGAAGATGCTGGATATGCCGTCCATCCGCGTGCTGGAAGTGGCGACCTTCTACACCATGTTCGAGCTGCACCCGGTCGGCAAGTATCACATCCAGGTCTGCACCAACCTGCCGTGCAAGCTGCGCGGCTCTGACGGCGTGCTGGCGGCGTGCAAGGAAAAGCTGGGCATCGGCGCCGGCGAGAAAACGCCCGACGGCAAGTTCTCGGTGGTCGAGGTGGAGTGTGCAGGCGCTTGCGTCAACGCGCCCGTGGCGCAGATCGGCGACGACTACTACGAAGACCTGGATGCCGCTTCGACGGGCAAAATTCTCGACGCCCTGAAGCGCGGCGAGAAGCCCAAGCACGGGCCCCAGAACGGCCGCGTCAATTCAGGGCCCTTGGGCAAGTTCACCACGCTCAACGACGACCCGACGCAGAAGATTCCAATGCAGGACTTGGGCGCAGCGAAAGCCGCCTTCGAGAAAGCAAAAGCGGAAGCCGCGGCAAAAGCCGCAGCGCCCAAAGCGTAGGTCAGCACCATGCTTGCAGATAAAGATCGCATCTTTACCAACCTCTACGGCCACCACGATTGGCGGCTTCCCGGCGCGCGTGCGCGCGGCGACTGGGAAGGCACCAAAGAGATCATGGCCATGGGCCCTGAGTGGATCATCGACGAGATGAAGCGCTCGGGCTTGAGAGGAAGAGGGGGCGCAGGCTTCCCCACGGGCTTGAAATGGTCGTTCATGCCGAAAACCGAAGGCGAACGGCCGCACTATCTGGTCGTCAACGCCGACGAAGGCGAGCCCGGCACCTGCAAGGACCGCGACATGCTGCGCTTCGATCCGCACAAGCTGATCGAAGGCTGTTTGATCGCGAGCATCGCCATGCGTGCGCATGCGTGTTACATCAACGAGCGCGGCGAGTTCTACAACGAAGCCTCGAACCTTCAGGTCGCCATCGATGAAGCGTATGCCGCCGGCCTCGTGGGCGATAACGCCTGTGGCTCGGGCTGGAAGTTCGACATCTACGTTCACCGCGGGGCTGGAGCCTACATCTGCGGCGAAGAAACAGCACTCATTGAAAGCCTGGAAGGCAAGAAGGGCCAGCCGCGCTTAAAGCCGCCGTTCCCGGCGGGTGTCGGCCTTTATGGCTGCCCCACGACTGTCAACAACGTGGAAAGCATCGCGGTCGCGCCGACGATATTGCGCCGTGGGGCGTCGTGGTTCGCGGGCTTCGGCCGCCCGAACAACGCAGGCACAAAAGTATTCTGCGTCTCGGGCCATGTGAACAACCCCTGCAACGTAGAAGACGCCATGAGCATTCCGTTGAAGGAACTCATCGAGAAGCATGCGGGTGGCGTGCGCGGCGGCTGGGATAACCTCTTGGCCATCATTCCGGGCGGGGCCTCGGTGCCGGTATTGCCCAAGGCCATCTGCGACACCGTGCTGATGGATTTCGACGCCCTGCGCGATGTGAAATCTGGCTTGGGCACGGCGGCGGTGATGGTGATGGATAAATCCACCGATATCGTCGCGGCGATTGCGCGCCTGTCGGCGTTCTACAAGCACGAAAGCTGCGGCCAGTGCACGCCCTGCCGCGAGGGCACGGGCTGGATGTCGCGCGTCATGCAGCGCATGGTGAAAGGCGACGCCACGCTGGATGAAATCGACACGCTGGAGCAGGTCACCTACCAGGTGGAAGGCCACACCATCTGCGCGCTGGGCGATGCCGCCGCCTGGCCGATCCAGGGCCTGATCCGTCATTTCAAACCCGAGCTCGAGCGCCGGATCGCGGCTTACCGCGATGCCAAGACGCGCGCGAGCGCCAAGGCCGCTTAGGGGAGCTTCAAGGACCATGCCCAA
>JAEUKM010000248.1 GCA_016793085.1 Rhodospirillaceae bacterium | reverse complement strand
TGAAGGAAGCCGGCGGCGCCGTCGGCGTCTACGACGGCATGGGCTCGAAGTTCCGCGAAAGCCCCACCAACATCGCCGAAGTGCTGACCAAGCTGAAGGCGCAGAACCTGTTCTATGTGCAGGGCCGCCCGGGCATTCGTGTCGGCGAAGTGGCATTGCCATCAGCCACCACCGATGTGGTGATCGACGAACGCCCCTTCCGCGCCGCCGTGGACGCGCGCTTCGATTACGCCGAGAAGCTGGCCAAGTACCAGGGCAGCGCCGTGGCGGTGATGAGCGCCCGGCCCGTCAGCTTCGAGCGACTGGCCTTGTGGATGGACCAACTGCCCAAGAAGGGCGTAAACCTTGCGCCTGTGTCGCAAGTCCTCGTTCAGTAAAAGCGCCCGTTTTCCCAAATGACGTCATCGCCGACACCCGATGCGCGCCCCTACCGGCGCGGTGTGGGTATTGCCCTGATCAATGCCAAGGGTCATGTGTTTGTGGGCCAGCGCGCCGACAGCGCCGCACCCGCCTGGCAGATGCCCCAAGGCGGCATCGATAAGGGCGAAGAGCCCCGCGCGGCGGCAATGCGCGAGATGCTGGAAGAGATCGGCACCGACAAGGCCGAGATTATCGCCGAAACAGAAGACTGGGTGCGTTACGACCTGCCGCCCGAGATCTCGCGCACGATCTGGAAAGGCAAATACCGCGGCCAGGAGCAGAAGTGGTACCTGCTGCGGTTCACGGGCACGGATGCCGACATCAACATCGCCACCGCGCATCCGGAATTTTCAACCTGGATGTGGCTGCCCTTCGCCGAACTGCCCAACGTGATTGTCGGCTTCAAGCGCGAGATTTATGTGCAGGTGGTGAAGGCGTTCCAGGCGACAGTCGACAAAATAAGTAAGGCCTAGAGCGAATTTTCCCGACAAGTGGGAACCAATTTGGCGTGGAAAATTCGCCAAACGATCAAGCAGGGCGGAACTTGCGGCCCGCGAAGCCAATCCCCAGCCACAGCGTTTTCTGGATCAGCTTGCCGAGCCAGCCCTCAGGCTTGAGCCCGATGGCTTGCGCGATCATGTGACCGGCGCGTTTCGTATGGCGTTCGCGGTAATACCCAAAGGCTCGCTCGCTGTAGGCCGCCGCACAGGCCTTGCGGTCGTAGGGTTCGCTCATGGCGTTGCCCGCGAAGTAAGCCGAGGCCAGCTCGTCGTCGTCGGCCTCCTGCAGACGCCCCACGGCCACCTTGGCCCGCGCCCAGAAGGGTAGCGATTCCGAGGCCAGGTAGCGCTCCATATGCGTGAAGAAAAGTTTGTAGTGCCGGAATTCGTCTGCGGCGATCTTGGCGCAGATGGCTTTCAGCACCGGCTCGTTCACCGCATCGCGCAGGGCCGAATAGAAAGAGCTGGTGCCCGTCTCGACCACGCAGCGCGCGCACAACTCACCCGCTCTACTGCCGCGAATGGACGACGTCGCATCCAACGGAACGCGGTAGAGCGATAGGAACTGGTTGAAGGCTTCATCGAACTTGAAGGTAGGATCGGCCCGCTCGGCCCAGCGGCCCAGGGCCATGCCGTGCTGCTCTTCCTCGGCCGCCCAGGTGCGGGTGATGCCGCAGAAGTCCGCATCGTCGGCGAAGACGTTGGAAAGGTAGCGCCCGTAGTCGGCCCCGTTGCGCTCCACCATGGCGGCGGCTTTCACCACCTTCAACAGGTCGGCGTCGACCTTTCCGGCATCGAAAGCGTGCCAGGGAAGATCATCGAGGGTCCAGTGACGGGCAGGAACAGCGGTCATTGTCACGTAACAGTCATAGCCGGGCGGGGGCAAATATAAGCCAGCAACCGTTGACCGCAACAGCGGCAAACGTATGGCGGAATTAACGAATTTGCGGTCCGGCTTATGGTTGTGCCGGATTGCCTTGAGTTCGCGCAGGACGCTTTTTAATTGGCGCGGGACGCCGTTTAGTTGGCGCGGGACGCGACCGCAGCCATTTCCTCGGCGATCCTTAAGGCCAGGCCAGCCTTACGTTTGTCCTCGTCGGTCGCGGCCTTGTCCAGTTGCTCCTGGGCAGCGGCCCGGCGCTCGTCCGCTTTACTTTTGCTGATCTCGGCCACGGGCAAAGCTTCGTCCACCAGCACGGTCACACCAGAGGCGTTCACCTCGGCGAACCCGCCGGCGACGAAATACTGCTGAGTCACGGACCCGTCCTTGTAGACCTCGATGAGGCCCGGACGCAGCGTGGAGATGACCGGCGCATGCTTGGGCAGTACGCCGAAGTAACCGTCCGTACCCGGCACGGTCACCATCTCCACCGGCTCGGACAGGAGCAGGCGTTCCGGCGAGACGAGCTCGAGTTGCAGGGTATCGGCCATGGCTGTGGTGCCTTACGCGAGAACCAGGATTTAAGCGGCTTCGGCGGCGAGCTTCTTCGCCTTCTCGACCGCCTGCTCGATGGTGCCGACCATGTAGAAGGCCTGCTCGGGCAGATGATCGTAGTCGCCCTTCACGATGCCCTTGAAGCCCTTGATGGTGTCTTCGAGCTTCACGAACACGCCGGGGTTGCCGGTGAAGATTTCGGCCACGTGGAACGGCTGCGACAGGAAGCGCTGGATCTTGCGGGCGCGGGCGACGGTCAGTTTGTCTTCTTCCGACAGTTCGTCCATGCCCAGGATCGCGATGATGTCCTGCAACGACTTGTAGGTCTGCAGCACACGCTGCACTTCGCGCGCAACACCGTAATGGTCTTCACCAACAATAAGTGGGTCCAGAGCGCGGCTGGTGGAATCGAGCGGGTCGACCGCCGGATAGATGCCGAGTTCGGCGATGGAGCGCGACAACACGGTGGTGGCGTCCAGGTGCGCGAACGAGGTGGCGGGGGCCGGGTCGGTCAAGTCGTCGGCGGGCACGTAGATGGCCTGCACCGAAGTGATCGAGCCCTTCTTGGTGGAGGTGATGCGTTCCTGAAGCGCGCCCATGTCCGTCGCCAAGGTCGGCTGATAACCGACCGCCGAGGGAATGCGGCCCAGCAGCGCCGACACTTCAGAACCGGCTTGCGTGAAACGGAAGATGTTGTCGACGAAGAACAGCACGTCCTTGCCTTCCGCGTCGCGGAAGTATTCGGCCTGGGTCAGGCCCGACAGCGCGACACGGGCGCGCGCACCCGGCGGTTCGTTCATCTGGCCGAACACCAGGGCCACGCGGCTATTGTTGCCCTCGAGGTCGATGATCTTGGACTCGATGAATTCGTGGTAAAGGTCGTTGCCTTCGCGGGTACGCTCGCCGACGCCGGCGAACACCGAGTAGCCGCCGTGCTGCTTGGCGATGTTGTTGATCAGTTCCTGAATCAGCACGGTCTTGCCGACGCCGGCACCGCCGAACAGGCCGACCTTGCCGCCCTTCACGTAAGGCTCGAGCAGATCGATGACCTTGATGCCCGTCACGAAAATTTCCGCCGCCGTCGACTGATCGGCGAAGGCCGGCGCCGGGCGGTGAATCGGGTAGTACTCGGTCGCCTTGATGGGGCCGCGTTCGTCGACGGGCTCGCCCACCACGTTCATGATGCGGCCCAAGGTGCCGGGGCCCACGGGCATGCGGATGGCGTTGCCGGTATCGGTGGCTTTCTGGCCGCGGACCAAGCCGTCCGTCGTGTCCATGGCGATGCAGCGCACGACCGATTCACCCAGGTGCTGGGCGACTTCCAGGATCAGGCGCTTGCCTTTGTTGTCCACCTCGAGCGCGTTCAAGATGAAGGGCAGGTCGCCCTCGAACTTCACGTCGACCACGGCGCCCGTGACCTGAGAGATGGTACCGACATTGTTCTTCGCCATTGCTCGCTCCTATCGTGCTCGCATTCGTTTTCCCGGGAACGGCCTTAGACGGCCTCGGCCCCGGAGATGATTTCGATCAGTTCCTTGGTGATCATGGCCTGACGCGTTCTGTTGTACTTCAGCGTCAAGCCGCCGATCATATCGCCCGCATTTCGCGTGGCGTTGTCCATCGCGGTCATCTGCGCGCCGTAGAACGAGGCAGCGTTTTCCAGCATCGAGCGGAACAGCTGAATCGCCAGGTTGCGCGGCAGAAGGTCTTGCAGAATTTCGTTATCCGACGGTTCGTAGTCATAGGGCGCCGCCGCGTTGCCCGCTTCCGGGGCCGGGAACGGCACGATCTGCTGCTTGGTGGGCGTCTGGGTCAGCGCCGACTTGAAGCGCGAATAGATCATGGTGCAGACGTCGAACTGGCCCGCGTCGAACATTTCGGTGATCTTGACCGCGACCTGCTCGGCTTCGACGAAAGCGATGGTTTTGCGGCCGAACTCGGTGAAGCTGTCGACGATCAGGTCCTTGAAGTCGCGGCGCAGGTTGTCGCGGCCCTTGCGGCCCACGCACAGCACCTTCACCGTCTTGCCCTTATCCTTCAGCTCGCGGATGGTCTGGCGCGCCAGCCGGATGATGTTGGAGTTGAACCCGCCGCACAGGCCGCGGTTGGCGGTCATGACAACCACCAAATGCACGTCGTCCTTGCCGGTGCCGGCCATCATCTTGGGGCCGCCCGCCTGGCCTTTGAAGCTGCCGGCCAGATTGCCCAGCATCTTTTCCATACGCTCCGCATAAGGGCGCGCGGCTTCGGCGGCTTCCTGCGCGCGGCGCAGCTTCGACGCCGCCACCATTTTCATGGCGGAGGTGATCTTTTTCGTCGACTGCACCGAAGCGATGCGAACGCGGAAGTCTTTAAGGCTTGGCATGGGTGCTCTGCGCTAGACCAAAACCAACAACAACGATTAGGCGAACGACTTCGAGAAGTCGTCCAGGAAGGCTTTCAGGCGCGATTTGATCGCATCGGTCAGCTGCTTCTCGGTGCGGACGGCCTGGAGGATATCCGGGGCCTTGTCGCGCATCGTCGACAGCATGGTCTTCTCGAAGCGGCCGATTTCACGCGTGGCGATTTTGTCGAGGTAGCCCGAGGTGCCGGCGAAGATCGCGACCACCTGCTCTTCAACGGGCACCGGCTGGTACTGCGGCTGCTTCAACAGTTCCGTCAGGCGCTCGCCGCGGGCCAGCAGACGCTGCGTGGCCGGGTCGAGGTCGGAGGCGAACTGCGCGAAGGCCTTCATTTCGCGGTACTGGGCCAGTTCCAGCTTGATGGTACCGGCGACCTGCTTCATGGCCTTGATCTGCGCAGCGGAACCGACGCGGCTGACCGAGATGCCGACGTTCAAGGCCGGGCGGATACCCTGGTAGAACAGCGTGGTTTCCAGGAAGATCTGGCCGTCGGTGATGGAAATCACGTTGGTCGGAATGTAGGCCGACACGTCACCGGCCTGCGTTTCAATGACGGGCAGCGCGGTCAGCGAACCGCTTCCATTCGCCTCGTTCAGCTTCGCAGCACGTTCCAGCAAACGCGAGTGGAGATAGAACACGTCGCCCGGATAGGCTTCGCGGCCCGGCGGACGGCGCAAGAGCAGCGACATCTGGCGGTAGGCGACAGCCTGCTTGGACAAATCGTCGTAGAAAATAACGGCATGCATGCCGTTGTCGCGGAACCATTCGCCCATGGCCGCGCCCGTGTAAGGCGCCAGGAACTGCATCGGCGCCGGGTCCGAGGCGGTGGCGGCGATAACGATGGTGTATTCAAGCGCGCCCTGGTCGGCGAGCGTCTTCATCACCTGCGCCACGGTCGAGCGCTTCTGACCGACGGCGACGTAGATGCAGTACAGCTTCTCTTTCTCGTTGCCCGAGGCGTTGATCTTCTTCTGGTTAATGATCGTGTCGAGAATCACGGCGGTTTTGCCGGTCTGGCGGTCGCCGATGATCAGTTCGCGCTGGCCGCGGCCGACGGGGATGAGCTAGTCGATGGCCTTGATGCCGGTCTGCACGGGTTCATGCACCGAGCGGCGCGGAATGATGCCGGGGGCCTTGGTTTCGGCCAGGCGGCGTTCCTTGGCGTTGATGGCGCCCTTGCCGTCGATGGGATTGCCGAGACCGTCGACAACGCGGCCGAGCAACTCTTTGCCCACCGGCACGTCGACGATGGTGCCGGTGCGCTTCACCGTGTCGCCTTCTTTGATGCCTGAGTCGTCGCCGAAGATCACCGCGCCGACGTTGTCGGATTCCAGGTTCAGCGCCATGCCTTTCAGGCCGCCGGGGAATTCCACCATCTCGCCGGCCTGAACGTTGTCGAGGCCGTGGATGCGGGCGATGCCGTCACCGACCGAGAGCACTTGGCCCACTTCGGCGGATTCGGCTTCGGTGCCGAAATTGGCGATTTGCTGCTTGAGAATTGCAGAAATTTCTGCGGCGCGGATATCCATTATCCGACCCCTTTCATGGCGAGCTTCAGACGTTGAAGTTTTGATTTAATCGAGCTGTCCACCATCCGCGAGCCGACCCGAACGATCAGGCCGCCAAGGATGGAGGGATCAACTTTGGAGGAGAGCGAAATCTTGCGCCCATCGGTTTGCTTCAAGGCCGCCGCGATGGCGCCCAGTTGCGTCTCGGACAGGGCAGCGGCCGAGGTTACTTCGGCGGCCACTTCGCCGCGGCGCGCGGCCAGCGTGGCCAGGAAGGCAGAGATGATGCCGGGCAGCGCGAACAGGCGGCGG
This sequence comes from Rhodospirillaceae bacterium, assembly GCA_016793085.1. GTDB lineage: Bacteria > Pseudomonadota > Alphaproteobacteria > Rhodospirillales > Rhodospirillaceae. Next base: position 5,497 of record JAEUKM010000248.1, on the reverse strand, counting down.
TTGGCGGCCACTAACCCTAAGAATTTCTGCGTCAGCGCGTTCAGGCCGGCTTTTTCGGAGATCGCCTTGATCGCCGCACCCTGCTCGGCGCGAGTCAGAACGGGGCTTTTGATGAAGCGGCGGAAGTCGTCGCTGTCGTCGATCATCTTGCGCAAGGATTTCAGGTCTCCGGCGACGGTATCCAGTGCGCCTTGTTCGTCCGCCAAGTCGTAAAGGGCGGCCGCGTAACGCGCTGCCAACCCGCTTGCTCTGTCCGCTTGCCCCGACACTGAGAACTCGTCCCTTACGCCGTACCCTGCGCCTGCCTGAAACCCCACCACCCGGATTGCCCGGGCGGGCCTGGCAGGCTGTTCTAAGCCTTTGATATCATTGAATATTTCCAACCCGTGACAGGGGGGTCATTCAGTGACGGCGGGTTGGTAGCATACCGGTCTTTGCGTTGCAACAGAGGGGGGCAAACAAGCGCGTTATTAAAAGCCCTTATCCATCAGCGCCTTGCCGCCCAGACGCCGCCCCGGACCATGGCGTTTTTCCAAGCCTCCGTCAGAAAAAGCTGTAGGGGTCCACGTCGATCTGGATTCGCACGGCCCCCGGCACCCTCACCCGCTCAAGCCAGTCCTTCACCAGGGCCTGGGGTTTGATGTCGCGGCGGGTCTTCAGCAGCATCCGGTGGCGGTGGCGGCCCCTGAGCAGCGCCATGAAGGCGGGCGCAGGCCCCAAGACCTCGATGCCCTCGCCCTGCGGGGCCACGCGGGCCAAAGCCTCGCCCACGGCCTTCACCTGGATTTCATCGGGCCCCGAAAGGATCAGCGCCGTGAGCCGCCCGAAGGGGGGCATGGCCAGCATGTCCCGGCCTTCGGATTCGCGGGCGTAAAATTCAGCGTCGTTGCCCGACACCAGCGCCTGCATGACGGGGTGCGCCGGATCGTGCGTTTGCAGGAAGACGCGGCCCTGGCGCTCGGCGCGGCCCGCCCGGCCCGAAACCTGATGCAGCAATTGATAGGTGCGTTCGGCGGCGCGCAAATCCCAGCTCGATAAACCTAAGTCCGCGTCCACCACGCCGACGAGCGTGAGGTTGGGGAAGTGGTGGCCCTTGGCCAACACTTGCGTGCCCACCAGAATGTCGATGCGGCGCTGAAGAATTTCCTCGATCAGCTCGGCCACCGCCGAAGGGCGATCTAATGTATCACTCGCCACCATCTTCACCCGCGCTTCGGGCCAGCGCGCTTGCGCTTCCTCGGCCACGCGTTCGATGCCGGGCCCGCAAGCCACGAACGAGTCTGCCGCACCGCAAGATGAGCACTTGATGGGCCGGGGCGCGTTGTAGCCGCAGTGATGGCATTGCAGACGCCTTGTCAGCTTGTGCTCCACCAGCCAGGCGGTGCACTGCGGGCAGTGCAGTCTATGGCCACACGAGTTGCACAAGGTCAGCGGCGCATAGCCGCGCCGGTTCAGGAACAACAGGCTCTGCTCGCCGCTCCGCAGCGCATCGTCGATGGCCTTCACCAACGGCGGAGCCAGCCACGCCCGGCCCCAGGGCCCTTTCTCGGGCTTGTCGGTCTTGAGGTCGATGACATTGATTTTCGGCAGCACCGCGACCCCAAACCGCGTGGGCAGGTGCACTTCGGCGTAACGGCCCGCTTGCACATTGGTCATGGTTTCCAGCGATGGTGTGGCGCTGGACAGCACGATGGGAATTTTGCCTTCACGGGCCCGCACCACCGCCATGTCGCGGGCGTGATAGATCACGCCGTCCTCTTGCTTGAAGGCCCCTTCGTGCTCTTCGTCCACCACGATCAGGCGCAAATCCTTGAACGGCAGGAACAGGGCCGAACGCGCCCCCACCACCACGCGCGCCTCGCCCGTGGCCGTGTGCAGCCAGTTCTCGCGCCGCTGCTTGCCGCTGAGATCGGAATGCCATTCGGCGGGTGCGAAGCCGAACCGCGCCACGAAGCGCGCCATCCACTGGGCCGTAAGGGCGATTTCGGGCAGCAGCACCAGGGCCTGCCCGCCGGTTTCCATAATCTTCGCGATGGCCTCGAAATACACCTCGGTCTTGCCCGAGCCCGTGACGCCATCCAGCACCGTGACCGAAAAACCCTGACCCAGCTTTTCGCAAATCGTTCCAGCGGCGGCGCGCTGGCCGGCCTCGAGCGTGGGGGCAGCGGGCAGTTGTACAGCCGCAGATGCCGCGACAGGCCGCAACGCCAGCACGCCGACATCGATGAGATCGCGGATCACACCTGAACTCACACCCACGGCCTTGGCCATCCGGCTCATGCTGTCGAACGTACGGCCCTTACTCACCGCCGCCATGATTTTCTGTCGCGCCGGGGTGGGCTTCACGCCGGCGGTTTCAAGGCTGGGCCCGGCAGCGGCGATAACCGTGGGGGGCGTGGGGGGCTGCCAGCGGCGCGCGGGGTTCAATGTCATCCGAAGCACTGCGCCGGTGGGCTGCAAGGTGTAGGCCGCCACCCAGTCGATGAAGGCGCGGGACACATCGGGGATCGGCGGCACGCCCACGCGCTGCACCACGGGTTTGATTTTGTGCGCGGCCACGTCGCCCTTGCCGGGGCCCCAGACCACGCCCACCTCGAAACGGCGGCCCAGCGGCACTTCCACCACGTCGCCCAAAACCAGACTTTCGTGCACGGGCACGGCGTAGTCGTAGGCCGCCTCGATGGGCAGCGGCAGCACCACGCATACGACCTCGCCCGGCTCGAAGCGGTCCTGCGGCGGGGTGCTGGAAACGGCGGTGTCGGCCAAGTTATTCACAGGTGCGAAATCGTGGCGGTCACGGTTGGCATGAATTACACTGTTGCCTTGCCGCCGGGCCCGGTGCAATGCCTGCCGCGCGCCCGTCCACCGCATTTTGGTACGAAAGACATCATGAAATTTTTCATCGACACCGCCGACACCAAGGAGATCAAGGATCTGGCCGCGACCGGCATGGTCGACGGTGTGACCACCAACCCATCCTTGGCCGCCAAATCGGGCAAGAAGTTCCTGGACCTGGTGGCCGAGATCTGCGCCGTGGTGCCGGGGCCCGTCAGCGCCGAGGTAACCGCGCTGGACTTCGAGACCATGATGAAGGAAGCGGCGGTGTTGCGCAAAATCGCCAAGAACGTCGCCATTAAGGTGCCGCTGACGCCCGACGGCCTGAAGACCTGCAAGGCCCTGTCTGGCGACGGCGTCATGGTGAACGTCACCCTGTGCTTCTCGCCCGCCCAGGCCCTTCTGGCGGCCAAGGCCGGGGCCTCGTTCATTTCGCCCTTCGTGGGCCGGTTGGATGATATCGGGACGGACGGCATGGGCCTGATCCGGGACATTTGCACCATATATAAGGCCTACAGCTTCAAAACCGAGGTGTTGGTGGCCTCGATCCGGCACCCCATGCATGTGGTGGAGGCCGCCAAGATGGGGGCCCACGTCTCGACCATGCCGCCCTCGACCCTGCGCCAGTTGTTCAACCATCCGTTAACCGACAAAGGGTTAAAAGCATTCCTGGACGATTGGGCCAAGACGGGCCAGTCGATCCTGTAATGCCGACGCGGCGGGACAACGACCGGTCCGGATCAAGAACCACGGACCTGCCCGCCCCCGTCAGGGGAAAGGGTGCCATGGCCGATCATTTCAAGCTGGGAACGAAACCGGGGACAGAGCAGCGCCCCGAACTGCGCGAGCAGGACGTGATCGCGTATCTGCGCCGCAACCCGCGCGTTCTGTTGAACAACCCCGACCTCTTGGCCGCGATTTCGCCCGAGCGCACCTTCGAAACCGAATCCGTCGTCGTCGACATGCAGCGTTTTGTCGTCGACCGCTTGCGCCGCCAGCTCGACGAGCTGAAGAATTCCAGCGAAAGCCTGGTGAACACCACCCGCGCCAACATGTCGCTGGTGGAGCGCGCCATGGAGTGCACGCTCGCCTTACTCTACGCCCGCGACTTCACCGAGCTGAACGAAATCCTGCGCGACGAGCTTCCGTTACATCTGGGCGTCGATGCCGTGTCCATCGCCTTTGAAACCGAAGCCCTGCCCGCCGACGCCGGTCATGCCGTGCGTGCGCTCAATGCGGGCGCGGTTGAGACGCTGATGCAAAGTCAGGCCGGGCGCGTGCGCCCCGAAGTGGACGGCGAAACATCGCTCTATGGCGCTGCGGCCGGGTTGATCCGCTCCGACGCGCTGATCCGGCTTGAGGCCGGCGAAGGCTTGCCCGAAGGCGTGTTCGCCGTGGGCTGCCGCACGCCGGGTTACTTCGACGTGGACCAGGGCACCGAGCTGATCGCCTTCCTGGGCCATGTCACCCGCTACGCCGTGGGCCGGTGGTGGACACTCCAACTGTAAGCGCCTCTACGCTTTCCGACCGCGTCATTCATTTTGCCGCTGCCGCCGACGTGGCCGCGGCCATTGAGAGCTGGCGGGCCTGGCTGCGCGCCGAACGCCGCGCCTCGGACCACACCATCGATGCCTACAGCCGTGACCTCTCGGCTTTCCTGACCTTCCTGACCGGACATATGGGCGCCGAGCCCGACGTGCCTGCGCTGGCGGGCTTAAAACCCGCCGACGTGCGCGCCTATCTCGCGCAGCGGCATACACTGGGCATCGCGCGCAGTTCCGTGGCGCGCGGACTTTCCACGTTACGCAACTTCTTCAAGTTCCTCGAGCGCCAAAACATCCTGCACAATCCCGCCGTCAACGCGGTGAAGACGCCGAGATTGCCCAAAAGCGTGCCCAAGGCCTTGCGCGAAGACGATGCGCTGGATGCCATCCGCGCTATCGGCGAGACGCACGACGAGCCTTGGCTCAGCGCCCGCGACACGGCCCTGATGCTGCTGCTGTACGGTTGTGGTTTGCGTATCGGCGAAGCTTTAAGCCTGACCTGCGGCGACATGCCCAAAGGCGACACACTGCGTGTGACAGGCAAGGGCCGGAAGGAACGCATCGTGCCGGTCTTGAGCGTGGTGCGCGAGGCCGTCGCCGAATACCGCCGTCTGTGCCCCTTTGCGCCTGAGAAAAACGCACCGTTATTCGTGGGCAAGCGCGGCAAGGCGCTCAACCCCGGCGTGGTGCAGCGCCAGGTGCGCCACGTGCGCGCCATCCTGGGCCTGGACGAGACCGCCACACCGCATGCTTTAAGGCATAGCTTCGCCACGCACCTGCTGGCCAAGGGCGGCGACTTGCGCACGATTCAGGAGTTGTTAGGCCACGCCTCGCTGTCGACGACACAGCGCTACACGGCGGTGGACGCGGCACAGCTAACGAAGGTGTATGAAAAAGCCCATCCACGCGCTAAGCGCTGATTCTTTATTGGTCGCATTTTCCACGCCAAGTGGAATCCACTTCTCGGGAAAATGCTCCTAATTCTTTAACCTGTATCCCGTCTTGAAGATCCAGGCGACCACGCCCAGGCACAGAAGCAGAAAACCCGCCACGGCGGCGATGCTGACGCTGACACCCACATCGGATGTGCCGTAGAAGCTCCAGCGGAAGCCGCTGAT
>JAEUKM010000240.1 GCA_016793085.1 Rhodospirillaceae bacterium | reverse complement strand
GTATACAATAAAAGAAATCAAAGACTTGCGAGACTTTGGCTAACCGTTTGACGGACGCAAGACCCGACACACCCACCGACTCCAGCCCGCAAGTTGCCAGTGAAGTAACGAGGACCAATGCAAAGCGCCGCCAATAAAGCTTACAGCCACATCCGCAGCCGCATCATCGACGGCACGCTGCCTTCGGGCGCGTTCCTGGTCGAGCAGGACCTGGCGGGCGAGATCGGCGTCAGCCGCACGCCGGTGCGCGATGCCTTGAACAAATTAGAGAGCGAAGGCCTGGTGGCCTCGGAAGGTAACAAGCGCGCCATGGTGCGCGACTTCAGCGAGGACGAAGTGAAGGAATGCTTCGAACTACGCGCGCAGTTTGAAAGCTATGCGGCGGCGCGCGCGGCCCTGCGCATCACGCCCGAGGCTATTTTGAAGCTGAAAGACCTGGCCGGGGCCATGGAAGCCGCAGTCGCCAAGGGTGGGCCCGAGGCCTCGCTGCAATTCTCGGACCTGAACGATCAGTTCCACGCTGTGATCCTGGAGCACGGCGGCTCGCGGCGCATGCGTGATCTCTTGAACCAGTTGATGCAGGTCCAGCTGGTGCTGATGAAACGTTACCGCCACACCATCGAGCAGCATTTGCAACGAAGCTGTTGGCATCACCGCGAACTGATCGCGGCTTTCGAGGCGCGCGATGCCGCCTGGGCCGAAACACAAATGAGAACGCATATGCTTTCGGCCAAGAACACCGGCGACATGCACTTCAGACTGGCGGCGGAGTAGCCGAGCGCTTCCGTTACGCCTTCACGCGGCCTGAGCCGGTGGGCGGCGGCGGCACGTCGGCTTTGCGCTTCTGCTTCCATTCGTAGGCGGGGTTCTCGGGCGCGATATCCTGGGCGTAGGCCGTCCAGGTATCGACGCGGGCGTTGGTGATCGGCCAACCCTCGGGAAGCGTCAGGTATTCGGGGGCATGCTTTTCCAGATACTTCAGGATTTGCGGGTGCACGTCGCCCGTGCCCTTCAGTCCTTTATGGCTGAACATGCGGCCGAAAAGAACGGCGTCCTCGAACTTGCTGCCGCCCATCTGCATCCACGGCCAGGGGTTCGACTGGCGCGAGAAGCCCGCGATCATGCGGCAGGTGGGTACGCTGCGGTCATCCAACTCTTTACGTGAAACGCTGAAGGTGAAGTGCTCGGACGGCGTGATGCGGTCGCCGGTGGATGACTTCGGCCAGCCTTCGCGCGGCACGGGGTTGATATGGTCGTGGGTGTAATCCCACGCCACCATCAGATCATCACCGAACTGTTCCCACGGCATAACGAAGGGAATTTTGCCTTGAGCATTGGGGAATACGGTTCCCTCGTTCATCAGGGTGGGGGCGTCCTTGCCGGGGCCCATCTGGAAGCGCGGCATCTCCTGGCCGATGCGGCCCGCCAGCAGCGGGTTGTAGAAGTGGTACACCTCGACGGTGTTTTCCGTGAACGGATTGAACCAGGTCTCCAACGGCGCGCCGGTCCGCAGGTCGGTGAAAAAGCCCGTCTCGCGCGACTTGATGCGTAAGAAACCCTCGGGCTCGTACTGGGCTTGCAACACACCCGTGCCCGCGTAGCCGAACACCGGGATCATGCGCTGGTTGCCGAGGCGCGCGTACATCAGGCCGTGGAACCCGCCGATGACGGGCTTGTCGTACCCGGACCAGATTTTACCGAAGGCATAGAGGTTGTCTTTCGGGTCTTTCAGATCGAGCCCGCCCTTGGTTTGCGCCAAGGCGGGGTTGGTAAGCGCCGTGCCGGTCATGGCCGCAGCCGCGAGGCCGCCCATGGCGGTCAGCGCGCTGCGCCGGCTGGTCAGCAAATCCCCGATAAAATGCGACTGCATAAAATTCCCTCCCCAAGGACTAATTTATGTTTTGAACGCTCTATGCTTTGGCAGGCGCGGGCTTGCGCAGGCGCTTGTACATGTTGAACGTCGAATCGTTGGGCTGCTTGCCCCAACTGTCCACTGGCGGCGCATCCAGATAGGCCGGGTATTCCTTCTCGGCCTTGGCCAGGAACGCCTTGGGCAACTCTTTCACGCTGCCGAACTTCTGGGTCTGGCAGCGGAAGAACAGATGACCTTCGGCCTGGCCCATCAGCATCCACGGGAACCACGAGGCGATGCGCACCCAGCTACCCACCGTCGGCACCGAGGTCAGATTCTGGTTGGCCAAATCCGCCGTGCGCACATGGCGGTGGAAGATCTCGCTGATGCGCGTCATCTTGCCGGGCGATTCACGCGGCCATTCCTCGGGCTGCAATTCCGATTTCACCGACTGGTGAATCTCGAACAGCGAGGTCGCCCACTCGCCGTTGATGCTCCACGGCGGATTGAACGGCATCTTTATCTTGGTACCTTCCATGTCGAATTCGAAAATCGGCGCGGTGTCGGCGTTCACGAACATGTTCTGGATCGGGAAGGTTTCGACCTTTTCGTTATTCAGCGGATTGAGCCAGGTGTTCAAGTATTCGCCGGTTTTCAGGTCTTTGTAGAAAGCCAGCTCGCGGTTGAAGACGCGGTAGCCGCCGCTCTCCAGCGCCACCACGCGCCGCACGCCGATGCCTTCCACGCCCAGGAGGGGGGTGACCTTGGACGAATCTCCGATCACCGAATAGACCGTGCCGCCGTACCAGCCGACGGCGACCTTGCTAGGGTCAATGTCCGAGAACACGCGGGTGAAGGCTTTTAGATTTTCCTTGGGCTCGCTGAAATTGATGTTCAGGGCTGTGCCGTCGGTGGCGCTGGCCGGGCGTGGATCAAGGCCGAGGCCCAAGCCCAGGCCCGCGAAGGCGCCGCCCGAAAACGCCAAGGATTTCAGCGCACCCCGGCGGGCAATGTTGGCGTCATTGAGATCGCTGAAAATCATTTGGAATTCTCCCCAAAGCGGTGGTGTGCGGTAAGGCGTGGCACTGTGGCACTATATGTCCGTATCTCCCTATGCCGGGACCGGGCGTTATCCGCTGATTGAACAATCGCCGAATCGCACACATGGCCATGACGTCCTGTGGCTATAACTGCGGCAAATGTTACGGCAGAGGAACTTGCGGCCCATGCCCGGCGGCACTGTTACAAGCGAAGGCGCCAATACGCTCACCGCGGTCCTGGGGTGGACGGCGCTGGTGGCCGTGGTCAACCTGCTCTATGTGGCGGTGCTGATCCCCGAAACGCCCATGGGTTCGCCGGGCCGCGCAGTCGTCGACAAGCTGCATATGTCCTGGGGCATCGTTGCGTTTTCGCTGGTCACGGCGCGCCTGATCTTGTGGGTCAGGAACCCGCCGCAGGCCGCCCCCGGGATGAACGCCACGGCGTTCGGCGTGGGGCGCGATATGTCGCTGGCTTTTTACATATGCGTGGTGGCCGATGCGCTGATCGGCCCCGTGCGTGCCTGGGCCGAGGGCTACCCGGTGAACGTGTTCAACATCGGTACGCTGCCCGCACTTCTGGCGGCCAAGTACGAACTGCGTGTTGTCGCGGGTTACTTCCACAGCGCCATCAGTTTTTTCATCACGGCCATCATTCCCATCGGAGTGGCAACGGCGGTGGTGACGGGCTGGCGCACGCGAACGCCGTTCTACCGGCTGTTTCCGGTGTAGTCGGCATGCTGCTTTATAACCCCATCGTGAAATGGATTGTGCGCGGGCTGATGGCGGCCCTGTTCCTGGGCTGCCTTTACATGCCCTATGCCATGTTCGGCGTGCTGCCGCTGTTCACTTTCGGCAATGAATACGCCGCTGCCGAAGACGCCGCACAGAAGCAACGCCAGACAGAGCCAAGCCCCTCCAAGATCACCGACGACATGGTGATCGGCGAAGGCAAACCTTTCGCATCGGCGGAGGAATTGGCCCAGGCCAAGAAGGATTGGATGTGGTGCGGCTTCTGCCATTACACGGCGGCCGATGCGCCGCACCGCATCGGGCCGAACTTGAACGGCATTATCGGCCGGCGTGTGGGCAGCAAGGATAAGTATTTCTACACCGAACCGTTCCGCGCCGCCGCCAAGGCCGGCGTGGTCTGGACCG
>JAEUKM010000212.1 GCA_016793085.1 Rhodospirillaceae bacterium | reverse complement strand
CGCTGTTGTCAGCGGTGATGCACGGGGCCGTCTTGCGGGTTTACGCGACCACACGCGTTCGCCGGTGAAATCCGCGACCGTTTCCACGTCAGCACGGCCGTTATGCAGGTACACCGCGTGTGCCCCGGCCCGGAACAGGTTCGCGCGGTCGATGACGAAACTGCCGCCGCAGGCCCCCACCGCCTGCAAGGGCGCGATCATCACAGCAGCGGCTCCGCAATCCTCGGCCACAGCGCCCGGTGACAAGGCCAGCGTGACAGTAGTCGCATCCCGGTTCAGCGTGCAGCCCAAAGCGTCACACGCCAAACCAAGCCGCGCGTTTTCGCCGCCCGCGGGCCAGCGTTCGGCGCTGGCCCCGAAACGCTCCTTGAACACGGTGCGCACAAAGCGGTCGCGCCGGTCGGGATTGAGCGACAGGTTACCGCTTGCATCGGACACCGCCAGCACGCGCCCGCTTTCATCCACGATCAAACTGGGTGTGGCGCTCATCCACGGCTGCATCAGCGCAACCATCAGCGGTGCCGCACCCACCCAGCGCAAGCGCCCGCGCCACAGGCAGATCAGCAGTACGCCTATCGCAGCACACACCAACGCCCACGGCGTCATGGGCGGCACATGAATTTGCGCGTTAGGCCAGGCCGCCACGGACGCCGCGATGGCGTTGATGGCCGCCGTGCCCTCGCCCATCAGCGTCCAGAACGGCGCATCGAGCCCAAAGGGCATCAGCGCCAGGGCCAGCATGCCGAGCGGCATGATCCATAAGCCCGTGACCGGGGCCGCCGCCACGTTGGCCGCCAGCGAATACACCGGCACCTGATTGAAATGATACGCCGCCAGCACCGATGTCACCGAGCCTGCCACCAGGTCGGTCACTACCAGCGCCGCCACGTACACGCCGATGGCGTAGAGCACCCGCACATTGCCGTGCGCATCGCGCCATTGGGGTTTCAGGCGCACGTGTTCGTACAGCGCCACCAGCACGATAACGGCCAGGAACGACATCTGGAAGCTGGCGCCCACCAGCGCCTCGGGATAAATCGCCAGCAACGCCAACGCCGCCAGCGCCACGCTGCGCAAACTGATGACGCGCCTGTCGGCGAATACGGCGGCGATCACCACCGCCACCATGATGAATGCCCTCACGGCGGGCACGCTGAGCCCCGAGATCAGAACGTAAAAAGACGTCGCCAGCAGCGCTGTCCCGGCCGCGATTTTTTTCAGGTCGTAATTCAGCGCCACGGCGGGCCACAACGCCAATGAGCGGCGCACCAGAAAGAACACCACACCGGCCAGCAGCGTCATGTGCAGACCCGAGATGGACAGAAGGTGCGCGAGCCCCGAGGCGCGGTAGTTGTCCTGCACGCGCTCGGGGATCAGCGACTGCTCGCCCGTCACCAATGCGACAGCTACAGCCCCCGCATCGCCCGGCACCACCGCCAGAATGCGGTCGGAGATGGTCCGCCGCAGCCCCTCGATGCCTTGGCGCAGTTCGACGATCAGTCTGGCCTCGTAGGCAATCTGCGTGGGCGTCCAGGCTTGCGTGCTGTAGCCGAGCGCGCCGATGCGCTGGAAGTAAAGATAGCGCTGGTACTCGAAGCCGCCCGGCACCACCGGCCGCTCGGGCGGGCGCAGCACCGCGCGCACCTTGATGACCTCGCCCACACGCGGCGCGCCGTGTTTGCCCGGCAGCGAAAGCCGCACGCGCTGCGGCGTCTGGGGCAAGGGCGTATCAAACCGCAGGTGATCCATCACCACCCGGATGCGGCCCGGTTCGCGCTCCACTTCCGCTGCGCGGCCGATCAAGGTGACGGGTCCGGTCTCGTACTCCAGCACAGGAGCCGCAACCATGGCGGTGCGCAGTTGCGCTGCCGAGAAGCCAAGCCCCATGGCCACCACAGCCACGAGGACAACGCCCATGATGCCCGTACGCCGCACCCCAAGTAGTACCGCCGCCCCCAGGGCCAGGCCCGGGCCGGTCCAGACCCAAGGGTCAACCGGAAGCGCGAAAAACATGGCAATTCCAGCAGCAAAGGCTACGACAGCCCACAGGAACGCGGCATGGGCCTGCCCCGCCAGTTCCCCGCTGAACACCCGGTAAAATGCCGCCCCAAACTCGCGTAACACTGGATAAATCCGGCTCTGGACCCCTGGATGGAATATGATAAATCAGCCGCCCACTTGGCGCTAACACCTTATCGCCGCTAACACCATTGCAGTTGAACTGAACCACGTATGACCGTCATCACCCGTTTTGCCCCCTCGCCCACCGGCTTCCTGCACATCGGCGGAGCGCGCACGGCCTTGTTCAACTACCTCTACGCCAAGCACACCGGCGGCAAGTTCCTACTCCGCATCGAGGACACCGACCGCGCCCGCTCCACCCAGGCCGCCATCGACGCGATCCTCGACGGCCTGCAATGGCTGGGCCTGAAATGGGACGGCGAGGTTGTGTTTCAGTTTGCCCGCGCCCATAGACATAGAGAAGCCGCCGAAGGCTTGGTGAAGGCCGGCAAGGCGTACTACTGCTTCGCGACCCCGGACGAACTGACGGCCATGCGCGAGGAGCAGAAGAAAAACGGCCAGCCGCTGCGGTATGACGGCCGCTGGCGCGACCGCGACCCCAAGGAAGCACCCGCCGGAGCAAAGGGTGTGGTGCGCCTGAAAGCGCCCACCGACGGCGAAACCGTTTTGCAGGATTTGGTGCAGGGCGAAGTGAAGGTCGCCAACGCGCAGTTGGACGACATGGTGCTGCTGCGCTCCGACGGCACGCCCACCTACATGCTGTCGGTGGTGGTGGACGATCACGACATGGGCATCACCCACGTCATCCGTGGCGACGACCACCTGACCAACGCCTTCCGGCAAATTCAGTTGTTCAAGGCGCTGGGCTTCGAGCCCCCGGCCTTCGGGCACATCCCGCTGATCCACGGCGCCGACGGGGCCAAGCTGTCCAAGCGCCACGGCGCGCTGGGGGTCGAAGCCTACCGCGATGAAATGGGCTTTTTGCCCATCGCCTTGCGCAATTACCTGCTGCGCCTCGGCTGGGGCCACGGCGACGATGAAATCATCTCCGATGCGCAGGCCATCGAATGGTTCGACATTAAAGACGTGGGCCGGGGGGCCTCGCGCTTTGACATGGCCAAGCTGACCAACCTCAACGGCCATTACATCCGCGAAACCGCCGATGCGGAGTTGGTCACGCTGACGGCCCCTCTGATCGAAAAGCGCACAGGCATGGCCCTGGACGCCCTGGCCAAAGACCGCCTCAAACGCGGTATGGCGGGCTTGAAGCAGCGCGCCAAAACCCTGATCGAACTGGCTGACAGTGCTGCGTTCTACGCCAAGTCGCGTCCATTAACATTGGATGACAAGGCCAAGGGCATCCTGGCCGACGGCGGCAAGGCCTTCCTGGCCGAGGCTCTGCCCCAACTGCAGGCCCAGGCCGGCTGGACGGGCCCGGAGTTGGAAGCCTGGGCGCGGGCCGCAGCCGAAGCCAAGGGCCTGAAACTGGGCCAGGTGGCGCAGCCCATCCGCGTGGCCCTGTCGGGCTCCACCGTCTCGCCGCCGGTGTTCGATGTCATGGAAATCCTGGGCAAGGACGAGACCTTGGCCCGCATTTCGGACCTGCTTTAGGCCCGCCTGCCCCGCCGCCCACATATAAGTTGTACGCTCAAAGCGCGGGCAACCCAGGAAAAGGGCCGGAAACCGCCATTTCCCCGCCCTTCAAAACATTGATTTGCAATGTTTTTCCGCGCTATAAGCGAAGCATAAATGCGGCGCAGGGGATCGCCCCATTCGTCGGGGTCGCTGCATAGCACCGCACGTAATCACAACGACGAGAGGCAGGGACCGTGGCCAACAAATCAGTCACCATCACCGACAACGACAGCGGCAAATCGTGGACGTACCCGAAGATGAGCGGGTCGACCGGGCCCGACGTCGTCGACATCCGCAAGTTCTATGCCGACACTGGCATGTTCACCTTCGACCCCGGCTTCACGTCGACGGGTAGTTGCGAGTCAAAAATCACCTACATCGACGGCGACAACGGCGTGCTGCTGCACCGCGGTTACCCGATCGAGGAACTGGCCGAGAACTGCAACTTCGAAGAAGTCGCTTATATGCTGCTGAACGGCGAACTGCCGAACGAAGCGCAGAAGGACAAGTTCGAGCACGACCTGACCTACCACACCATGCTGCACGAACAGGTGCACAGCTTCTATTCGGGCTTCCGCCGCGATGCACACCCGATGGCGGTGATGTGCGGCGTGGTGGCGG
>JAEUKM010000181.1 GCA_016793085.1 Rhodospirillaceae bacterium | reverse complement strand
CGCTGAAGGGGCCGATCAACTGGTCGCCGTCAAGCCAGCCGCCGCCCACCAGCACGTGAATGCCCGTCGGCGTCAGCACGCGCCGAATGTCAGACAAGGACCGGTTGCCGACGTTGTCCAGCACCACGTCATAGCGCGCGGCTGCTTCAGCGAAATCCTCCTTGGTGTAGTCGACCACATGATCGGCCCCCAGCGACCGCACCAGTTCGACATTGCGCGTGCTGCACACCGCCGTCACCTCGGCCCCCAGGGCCTTGGCGATCTGTACCGCGTAGGTGCCCACCCCGCCCGAAGCCCCGTTGATCAGCACCTTCTGGCCGGGCTGCACCTGCCCTTTGTCTTGCAGCGCCTGCAACGCCGTCACCGCGCCCACGGGCACGCCAGCGGCTTCTGCAAACGTCATTCCCACGGGCTTTATGGCAACGCGGCGTTGGTTGGCGATGGCGTATTCCCCGAACGCCCCGCGCGCGACACCGAAAATTTCGTCGCCGGGCTTGAACTTCGTCACGTTCGATCCCACGGCCTCGATGACGCCCGCCACGTCGATGCCAAGGTGCGGGGTTTCCGGCGCGAAGAGCCCGCTGTCGAAACGGATCAGATACGGCACGCCGCGGATTCTGTGCCAGTCCGCCGGATTAGCGGACGAGGCATGCACCTTGATCAGTACCTGATTCTCGTTCGGGACAGGCTTGTCCACCTCTTCCAGGTGCATCACGTCCATGGGCGCGCCGTATTCGCGGAAGACGTAGGCCTTGGGGCGTGCCGCCCCGTCCTCGGCGGTAGTCGCAATGGACGGCGCAAACGCAACAAGAGCAAGCGCAAACGGCACGGCCTGGATGATTCTCATGGTCTTCACTCCTCGTTACTCATATCTCAATGCATGGATGGGGTTGGCACGGGCCACCCGCATGGTGTGCAAGGCCACGGTGACCAGGGCGATCGCCAGCGCCGCAAGCCCGGCCGCTGCGAACACCATGGGCGACAGTTCGATCTGGATTTCAAAACCGTTAAGCCAGTCGCGCATCAGCCACCACGCTGCCGGCCAGGCGATCACGTTGGCGATCAGCACCGGTTTGGAGAAATCCCACGCCAGCAGTTTGACGATATCGCTCATGCCCGCGCCCATCACTTTGCGGATGCCGATTTCCTTGGTGCGCCGCTCGGCCGTGAACGAGGCGAGGCCAAACAGCCCCAGACACGCGACAAGCACGGCCAGAACCGAAAAGCCCGTGAACATGACGCCTTGGCGATCCTCGGCACGGTACTGGTTGTCGACAAGGTCGGTCAGGAACTCCCCGTTAAAGGGCACATCCGGCACCAGACGGCGCCACACGGCTTCGGCGGCGAGCGCCATGTCGGCATTGGTGATGCCGGTATAGCGCACCGACAGCACCGAGAAGCGCTTGAAGTCGTAGAAGAACAGCGTGGCGGGCAGTTCATCACGCGCCGAGCGGAACTGGATGTCGTCGCTGACGCCGACAATGGTGAGAGAGGCCGTCGGCTTGTCGCGACCCGTGTCGAACTCAAGCTTCTGCCCGATGGCGTCGGCGGGATTGGCAAAGCCAAGCACCTTGGCGGCCTTGCGGTTGATCAGCGCGTTCCCGCCGCGCGCGGCCTTCTCCTCGCTGGTGCCGGTGAAATCATCGCCGCCGTAGCTTTGCGACAGTTCACGGCCCGAGAAGATCGGCGTCTGGTAGGTTTTAAAGAATCCGTAATCGACCGGGCGGACATTGATGGTGCGCCCCTCGGGGTCGCCTGGGCGGCGCACCATCTCCTCATTGTTGCTGCCGTCGGTCGGCACGGTCGCGGACAACGCCACGTCGGTGACGCCCGGAATTTTGCTCATCTCCTGTTTCAGCGTTTCGATGAGCGGGATCACCTCGCGCCGGCTCATGCCGCGCAGGGCCATCAGGCCCTCACGTTTAAAGCCCATGTCCATCGACCGCATGTAGTCGGTCTGGCGCTCCACGACAACTGTACAGACGATCAGCGCGATGGAAATGGAAAACTGAATCACCACCAGCAGCCCGCGCAGGCGGCCCGAGCCCTCGGCCGCGGCCGAACGGTTGGCTTTCAGGATACGCGCGGGCTCGAACCTGGAGAGATGAAACGCCGGATAGGCCCCGCCCAAGAGGCCGACACAGGCGATCAGGCCGACGAGGTAGGGCAGCAGGCTCTCCGCGCCGAAGTAGCCAACGTGCAAGGTCTTGTCCAGGAAGCCGTTGACCTGGGGCAGCACTGCCTCCACCAGCCCAAGCGCCAGCACCAGGGCCACCAGCGCGGTCATGACGGACTCGCCGATGAATTGCGTGATCAACTGACGGCGGTTCGCGCCCATCACTTTACGCAAGGCCACTTCCCGCGCCCGCTGGCTGGCACGCGCCGTGGCCAGATTGACGAAGTTGATGCAGGCGATGACCAGAATAAGCACAGCAACCGCCGAAAACGCCTTCACCGTCTGGCTGCCGGTATTCACCGCCGAGGCGCTGTAGCCATTGATGGCGTTCAGGTGCAAATCGGTCAGGCGCATGAGGCTGACGCTCATGTACTTCTGGTCGGTGTGGCGGCCCATGAACGTCTGCATGGTTGGAGCCAGCGCTTCGACATCCGCCCCCGGCTTGGCCTTGACGTAGGTATGCAGCGACTGGTTGCTCCAACTCGTGAACATGCCGGGGTTATTGACGAAGTCGCTTTCGCTCAACACGACCAGATAGCCGATCTTCAGGTTGGAATTGGTCGGTAGGTCTTTCAGCACCGCCGTGACGCGCACATCTTTTTCAAAGTTCGCGGTTTTCAGGGTCAACGTCTGGCCCAGAGGATTGGCGTCGCCGAAATACTTCCGCGCGGTCGTTTCGGACATGACGATGGCTGACGGGTCTTTCAGCGCTTCAGCCTTCTCACCCGCCACCAGCGGCAGATCGAAGACATCAAAGAACGTGGGATCGACGAAAACACCGCGCTCGTAAAACAGTTTATCATCGCGCCTGAGGGTCGGTGTCAGGGACAAGGCGCGCACGCCGGTCTCCATGACATCGGCATAGTCGGTGAGCAGCGGCTTCAGGGACGCGCCCGCCGAACTGGTGATTAATAATGGCGCGCGGCCCGGAAAATCATACCGCACGTGCAGGCGATAGATGCGTTCGGCATCCGGAAGCCAGCGGTCGTAAGAGAGTTCATCACGAACAAACAGCAGAATCAGGATGCAGCTGGCCAGCCCCACCGCGAGCCCGATGACATTGATGAACGAATAAAGTTTATGCCGGGCAAACCCCCGCAGCGCGACCGTGACATAATTCTTGAGCATGAACGCCTCGGTTTTACGGGAACCACTTGGGCTTGTAGACAGGCTCGCTGACCGCCGCCTTTTTCACGGCGCTGGGTTTCGGGCTGGGCTTGCTCGCGGCCCCCGCGCTTTGCGCGAGGGCCTTTGGAATAACGGCGGCGGCGGAGAGAGCCATGACGCACCTCTTTATTCGTATCGCACTTACTCGTATCTGAGCGCGTGGATGGGATTAGCGCGGGCCACACGCATGGTGTGCAGAGCCACCGTGGCCAGCGCAATCGCCAGCGCCCCCAGGCCGGCCGCCACGAACACCACGGGCGACAGCGCGATCTGGGTTTCAAAGCTGTTGAGCCAATCGCGCATCAGCCACCAGGCCGCGGGCCAGGCGATGATGTTGGCGACCAGCACCGGCTTCGAGAAGTCCCACGCCAGGATGCGGACGATGTCGCGCACCTTGGCGCCCAAGACCTTACGGATGCCGATTTCCTTGGTGCGGCGGTCGGCCGTGAACGACGCCAAACCATAGAGACCCAGGCAAGCGATGATCACAGCCAGCCCCGCGAAGGCCGCGAACATCTGCCCGCGCGCTTCGTCGGCGTTGTACTGGTTGGACAGTTTGGTCTCGATGAACTCCGCGTTATAGGGCTGCGAGGGCGCCAGATCACGCCAGATGCGGCCGGCCGCATCGTTGATCTGGCCCGGCTCCACACCCTTCACGCGCAGGAAGGCATAGTTGAAGTCACGCGTGCGGTAGCGGAACATGATGGGCCGGATTTCAGCGCGCGCGGTGTCGTAGCGCACGTTCTCCACCACGCCCACGATCGTCACCAACATGCGCTGCGTGCTGCCTTCGCCGCCCACACCCATGCTAACCTGACGGCCAACGGCATCCGCCGGATTGGTCAGGCCCAGGAGTTTCAGGGCATGGCGGTTAATGACGGCGTTGCCGCCGCGTTCGGCCAGTTCTTCCGGCTTGCCGTTCATATCGTCGGCCCCGAACTCCTGCGACAGCGCCCGGCCCGCGATGACGGGAATCTGGAACACGTCGAAGAAGTTGTAGTCCACCGACATCATGCCGATGACCAGCGGCTGCGTGCTGACCTGGCCCGGGATTTCGATGACATTGTTGCTCTCGTCACCGTCGGCCGGGGCTTCGTTGGCGCGCGTCACGGCGGCAACACCCGGGATGCGCATAAACTCATCCCTCAGGGTGTCGCTCATGTCCTTCACCGCATCGCGGCGCAAGCCCGAGATCGCCAAGAGGCCGGTTTTGTTGAACCCGATATCCATGGTGCGCATGTATTGGGTCTGGCCGTAAACAACCGCCGTGCAGACGATCAGGCCGATGGAAATGGCGAACTGCACGACAACCAGCGCGCCGCGCAGGCGGCCCGAGCCCTGGCTGGCCGCCGACTTGTTGGCTTTCAGGATCCGGGCGGGCGAGAACCGCGACAGATACAAGGCCGGGTAAAACCCGCCGACGACGCCCACCAGCAGCACCAGGCCCGCCATGCTGGCCCACAGGCCCGCATCGGCGAAGGAGAGCGACAGTTTGCGGTCGAGGAAATCGCCATACATGGGCAGCACGGCGGCCACCAGCGCCAAGGCCACGGCCAGCGCCACCACCGAGAGCAGCACGGACTCGCCCAGGAACTGGACGATCAGTTGCCCGCGGTGCGCGCCCAGCACCTTGCGCAAGGCCACTTCGCGGGCACGCAAGCTCGCGCGCGCCGTGGCCAGGTTGGTGAAGTTGATGCAGGCGATCAGCAGGATCATCAGGGCCACGGCCGAGAAGGTTGTCACAACAGTGGCATCGCCCTTGTCTTTGAAGCCGCCCAGGCCCTTGGACTTCAGGTGCACGTCGGTCAGGTTGACCAGCGTCAGCTCCAGAAAATCCGCGGTCTTGAAGTCGCGCCCGCCGATGGACGTATCGGGGATGTTGCGTGCCTCGAAGGCGGACAGGTCTGCGCGGATGGGGGCGATGTCGGTGCCCGGCTTCAGCTTGATGTAGTTATAGGAATTCACCGAGGTCCAGCTATCCAGCACCCACGGCATCTTGGCGAATTCCTCGCGGTTCAGCGCCGCCAGGAAGTCGATCTTCAGATGGGTGTTGTGCGGCAGGTCCTTGAACACGCCCGTCACGCGCATGTCGCGCGCGCCGTAGTTGAAGGTCATGGTCAGCACCTCGCCCAGGGGCGAAGCAGTGCCGAAGTATTTCTTGGCCATGGACTCCGACAGCAAAATCGCCGTTTTGTCGGACAGCGCCGTGGCTTTCTCACCAGCCGTCAGCGGCAGCTCGAAAACATCGAAGAAAGTGGAATCGGTCAGCACCACTTCGTCGTAGAACACGTCGTTGCCCTTCTGGATCACGGGGCGGGATTCCACCAGCGTCACCGCCGTTTCGATGGCGGTGAAATCCTTTTCCAGCGCGGCCTTCACCGGACCCGGCGAGGCAATGGCGAACATCGGGTTGCGCCCCGGAATATCGAAGCGCGTGTTCACCTGATAGATGCGGTCGGCGTTCGGAATCCAGGCGTCATACGACAACTCATCGCGCACGAACATCAGGATCAGGAGGCAACTGGCCAGGCCGACGGCCAAGCCAAAGATGTTGATGATGGAATACAGCTTGTTTCTGAACAGGCCGCGCACGGCCACGGTGAAATAATTGCGGAGCATGGTGGTTCCCCTGAGTGAAGTACCGCGCCGGCTTTAAGCCGCGACCGAGGACGGATGGGCCGACGCCACGACATGGCCGTCGAGGAGGTTGATGATGCGCCCGGCGTACCCGGCATCAGTGGGCGAGTGCGTCACCATGACGATGGTGGCCCCTTCCTTGTTCAGGTCGCGCAGCATGCCCATCACTTCGGCGCCGTGCTGCGAGTCCAGGTTGCCGGTGGGTTCGTCGGCCAGGATCAGCGAGGGGTTGGCGACAACCGCGCGGGCTACCGCCACGCGCTGCTGCTGGCCGCCCGATAACTGACCTGGTAAATGCCCGGCGCGGTGCGCGATGCCGACCTTCTCCATCACGGCGGCCACGCGCGCTTTGCGTTCACTGGCGGGAATGTCGTGGTACAGCAGGGCCAGTTCGATGTTCTCGGCCACCGTCAGTTCGTCGATGAGGTTGAAGCTCTGGAAGATGAAGCCGATGTTGCGCTTGCGCAGGTCGGCCAGTTGCTCCTCGCTGTAATTGGCGATGTCCTCGCCCTTGAATAGGTAGGCGCCCGCCGAAGGCGTATCCAGCATGCCGATGATGTTAAGCAGCGTGGACTTGCCGCAGCCCGAGGGGCCCATCATGGCGATGAATTCGCCCTCACGGACTTCGGCGTTGATGGAATTGAGCGCGGTCGTTTCCACGTCTTCAGTGCGGTAAACTTTCGAGAGGTTCTGAAGCTTCAACATGGTCGTGTTCCTTTTTCTCGTGTTGGGATGTGATGTGTTTGCGTTACGGCGTTAATTGCAGGCGGTCTTTGTCGAGGAAGCTGGTGTAGGGCGAGGTGACGACCTTCTCGCCCGGCTCGAGGCCGTCCAGCACTTCGATGAAGCGGGCGTTGCGGCGGCCCAGGCGCACGTTGCGGCGCACGGCCTGGCTGCCGTCGGACGAGACGACGAACAGCCACTGGCCGCCCGTATCCTGATAGAAGGCGCCGTCGGGGATCATCAGCGCTTCGGTGGTATCGCCCAGGGTGAGTTTGATCTGCACGGTCTGGCCGCGGCGCACGTCGGACGGCGGCGTGTCCTTGAACGTCAGGTCAATGTTGAACTTGCCGTCGCGCACTTGTGGGTAAACTTTTACGATGGTCAGGTCGTAGGTGCGGTTGCCCGACGAAATGGTGGCGGCCTGGCCGATATCGACGCGGCCCAGGTAGAACTCGTCGATGTCCGCCGTGATTTTGTAGCGCGAGGGGTCGTCGATCTGGCCGATGCGCGTGCCGGGGGCGAGGCTCTGGCCCACTTCGACGTTGAAAGCCGTCAGCTTGCCGGCGATGGGCGCCTTGACGTTCAGGCTTTCGACGTTCTTGCGGGCGAAATCCAGGCTGTTCTGCAATTGGGCGGTCGCTTCGCGCATCTGCGCCATCTGCATGTTCTGCAAACGCGCATTGGTGCGCTGGCTGTCCTGCACCACCGCGCGCTTGCTGACGTAGTACTTGTATTCGTCCTCGGCGTTCTGAAGTTCCGCCTCGGAGATGGCCCCCGTCTTGGCCAGGTTCTTGCGCCGCTCCAGCAGACGGCCCAGCCGGGTGATCTGGTACTCGATCTCCACCAGATCGCGGTTGTGCTGCAAGCGGTCGCGTTCCAGGGTCAGTTCGATGTTGCGCAGGCTGTTCAACTGCTCGGTCACATTGGCTTCGCTGGTGATGACGGTCAGTTGCAGCGAGGTGTTGGACAGGTCCACCACCGCATCACCCGCGTTCAGGCTGGCACCGTCCTCGGCGTGGATTTTCTCGACGCGGCCGCCCTCGATGGCGTCGAGGTAGACAGTGCTGAGTGGCGTGACGCGCCCGCGCACGGGCACGAAATCCTCAAACGCGCCGCGCGCCGCCGTGGAAATGGAGACGTTGGTGTTCTCCACTTTCAAGGTACGGCCCGAGGGCGGGGCGAACAGCAGATAGGCCAAAGCCAGCAGCACCACCCCGCCTGCGGGAGCGATGAAGCGTATGTGCTTTTGCCATTTCGGCTTTTCGATCTTGCGGTCCATGGCGGCCCCCGAGCGGGCGCCCGAGCCTTCCGGACCGTTTGGTTTCAAGGCAGCGATATTCATTCGCGATGTTCCCCAATTTGCGGTTGGCCGCGTCGACAGCGGCGCTTGACCTAGGACATCGCAAACCCCATGCCAGACGGGGTGATATGTTAAGTTATTGACTTATATAAGTATTTTTATAAAGTTTGTTTCGCGACAATTTTAAAATGCTAACTAGTGACGATTATCGTCAATAGTTACCTTTATATATGTGGCCCGTAGGCGTGGAGAACGCCCCTTCCCTGCCGGGTGGCGGGACCCAGGGGAATTGCCTATACAACGCGCTCTTTCACGTTCCTGAGACCGTTTCCTGAGAAAGAGTCCCGATGATCCCTCGTTACGCCCGCCCGGCCATGACCAAGATTTGGGAGCCGGACAACAAGTTCCAGATCTGGTTCGAAATCGAAGCCCACGCCTGCGACGCCCAGGCCAAGTTGGGCGTCATCCCCGAAGCAGCCGCCAAAGTGGTGTGGGACAAGGGCAAATGGGACATCGAGCGCATCGACGAAATCGAAAAAGAGACCAAGCACGACGTCATCTCGTTCCTGACTAACCTGGCCGAATACGTGGGCCCCGAGGCCCGCTTCGTCCACCAGGGCATGACCTCCTCCGACGTGCTGGACACCTGCCTGTCGGTCCAGTTGGTACAGGCCTCGGCCATACTGCTGAAAGATATCGACGATCTGCTGGAGGCGCTGAAGAAGCGCGCCTTCGAACACAAAATGACCGTGTGCATGGGCCGCAGCCACGGCATCCACGCCGAGCCCACCACCATGGGCCTGAAGTTCGCGGGCTTCTACGCCATGTTCCAGCGCAACCGCAAACGCCTGCTGGACGCGCGCGACGATATCGCGGCCTGCGCCATCTCGGGCGCGGTCGGCACCTTCGCCAACATCGACCCCTTTGTTGAACAGTACGTAGCCGAGCGCATGGGCCTGACCGCCGAGCCCGTCTCGACCCAGGTGATCCCGCGCGACCGCCACGCCTATTTCTTCGCCACCCTGGGCGTTATCGCCAGTTCCATCGAACACGTCGCCACCGAAATCCGGCACCTGCAACGCACGGAAGTGCGCGAGGCCGAGGAATACTTCTCGCCCGGCCAGAAGGGCTCCTCGGCCATGCCGCACAAACGCAACCCAGTGCTGACCGAAAATCTCACCGGTCTCGCGCGTGTTATTCGCGGTTATGTGACACCCGCCATGGAAAACGTCGCCCTGTGGCACGAGCGCGATATTTCGCATTCGTCGGTCGAGCGCTACATCGGCCCCGACGCCACCATTACGCTGGACTTCGCACTCGCGCGCCTGACGGGCGTCATCGACAAGCTGGTCATCTACAAGGACGCGATTGACCGTAACCTGAACATGATGGGCGGGCTGGTATTCTCGCAGCGCGTCCTGTTGGCGCTGACCCAAGCAGGCGCAAGCCGCGAGGATGCCTACGTGATGGTTCAGCGCAACGCCATGAAGGTGTGGAACGGCGGCGGGCAGTTGCTCGACCTCTTGAAAGCCGACGCCGATGTGACGGCCAAAATCCCGCCGCAGGATTTAGAGCCCCTGTTCGACATGGGCTATCACACCAAGCACGTCGATACGATTTTCAAACGGGTGTTTGGTAACTCTTAAAAACAAAA
>JAEUKM010000106.1 GCA_016793085.1 Rhodospirillaceae bacterium | reverse complement strand
CTGGGCCGCTACCCTGCGGTTGAGACCCACAAAAGCCTGATCTGAACCAGACGGGTGATATCCGCGGCCTTGGCTGGCGCAAAACCCGTGCGCTAGTATAGCCTTTAATCGGAGATTCAGCGGGGCTTGCTTGGCATTCAGCATGGGATCGCTGAGAGAGTTGCGCCTGAAGTGGCGCATTACACTGGCGGTGTTTCTAGCCTCTACGCTGGTGGCCGGTGTTGTGCTGGCACTGGCGATCTGGTCGGCCAGCACCTACGCCCGCAGCAGCGCCCGCGAAATCGCCATCCGCACCGCGCAGGAAAACGCGGCCACCATTTCCGGCATCATGCAAAAAGCGCTGACGACCGCCGAAGGGTTGGCCAGCGCCGTCATCGGCATTAAGACCGCAGGCTCGCCCAGCCGTCCGGAGCTGGAAAAAGTGCTGGAAACCCTGGTGGCGCGAAACCCCGATCTTTTGGGCGCCTGGATGGTGTGGGAACCAGACGCGCTGGACGGCCGTGACAAGGACTTCGCCCGCACGCCGGGTCACGATGCCACCGGCCGCTTCGTGCCGTATTGGAACTTCATGGACGGCACCCTGAAGCGTGAAACGGTTGTGGACTACGAGGACGAGACAGCCTCGGCGTATTACTTCATTCCGCTGCGCACGCGGCAAAGCGCCGTGTCGGACCCGTATCTCTACCCGGTCCGCGGCAAGGATGTGGTGATGTCGTCCTTCTCGGTGCCGCTGGTGATGAATGACAAGACCCTGGGAGTTGTCGGGGTCGATATCATGATCGACCGGCTTCAAGAGCATGTGGCAGCGATAGCACCTTACGGCACAGGCTATGCGGCGCTGATTTCCAACAACCTCAGCTATGTCGCCCATCCCAACGCGGCCCAACTGCTCAAGCCGCTGATCGCCGATGCGGATGTGGAGGCGGTAAAATCAGCCGTGAAGCGCGGCGAGCTTTACTGGGTCATCGAAAAATCCACCCGGCTCGGCGGTGATGCGATCAAGGTTTATGCCCCAATCAAGGCCGGCGCTGCGGCGACGCCCTGGTCGCTGGAAGTTGTGGCCCCCCTCGACAAGGTGATGGAGCCCGTGAAAACGCTGGCCCTGAACGCCATTCTGCTGGCCGCACTGGCGGTGCTGGGCAGTACGTTCGTGGCTTACGGCATCGGGCGCTCCATCGCCAGGCCCATCACCCGCACTGCCGAAGGCATTACCGCACTGGCCGAAGGCGACACGCTGCACGAATTCGAGGATCTGGGCTGCAAGAACGAGATCGGTGCGCTGGCCCGCGCGTCCGACCGGCTGCGCGAGGCCATGATCGACTCGATCAGATTGTCGAACATCGTCAAGACGATGCCGGGCGCGATTTATGAAATCCACACGCCGAGCTTCGAGTCACGCGGCACTGTTGTTTATCTCTCGGGGGAAATATCAGCCAAGACAGGTTATGCAGTCGAGGACTTAAAGCGTGACAACCGCATCCTGAAGCCGTTCTCGCAGCACATGCGCGAGCGCCTGGTTGCCGTGAAAAGCGCAGCCGACGGCGACGGCCGCTTCGAAAGCACCTGGGACTTCATCCGCAAGGACGGCTCGCGCGGCAGTTTCCTGGAACGCGGTACAGTCGCGCGCCTGCCAGATGGGAACTACCAGATTGCCGGCCTACTGCTGGATTACACGGCCGCCCGCGAAGCCGAAGAGGCCTTGAAGGCCAGCCGCGCGCAATTGCAGGACGTGGTAACGGCGCTGGACCGCGCGGGCGAGGCCATTTCCATTGCCTATCCGTTCCAGGAAATCGTTTACGCCAACCGCAGCTTCGCGCAGATGTTCGGCAGCGGCGACCCCGCCGACGTGGTGGGCCGGCGCATGGCGGACCTGATCCAGCGCGACGAGGCTATTTTCGCCGTTATTTCCGACGCCCTGAAAGGCGCGATGGCGACAGGGCAATCGTTCTCGACGGATACAACCGTCGTCCTGAAAAAAGATTTCAGCTCGCGCGTGCTCAGTTGGACCATCTCGCCCCTGGCCGACGGGCGCATGCTGAACGTCACCCGCGACATCACCGAGCGGCGCAACCAGGAACAGCGCGAGGAGCAACTGAAAACGCAACTGGCCGAAGCCCAGAAGATGGAAAGCATCGGGCGGCTGGCGGGCGGCGTTGCACACGACTTCAACAACATCCTGGGCGCGGTGCGCACCTTCGCCAGCCTGATCGCCGACGACAGCGCCGAAGCCAGCACCAGCCAGAAGTTCGCCAACCGCATCATTTCCACCTGCGACCGCGCGGCCGATATCGTGCGCCAGATTTTGCTGTTCGCGCGCGCCTCGCAGTCGGAACTGGAACCGTTGCGCGTGCGCGACGTGATCGAGGAAGTGAAGGGCTATCTGCAGGCCAGCATGCCGGCGCGGATCCCATTAAAAGTACAATTGCCGCCGCCCGAAACCGTGATCATGGGCAACGCT
>JAEUKM010000367.1 GCA_016793085.1 Rhodospirillaceae bacterium | reverse complement strand
CGGAAAATCAACAGAATTTAGACCCCTGAACATCTAGGCGCACCATGAAGATTCAAGCCAACACCATGCGCGGCGGCATGGTCATCGAACACCAAGGCAAGCAGTGGACGGTTTTGAAGATCCAGTTGCTGCAACCGGGCAAGGGCGGCGCCTTCATTCAGGTTGAAATGCGCGATGTGGCCACCGGCACCAAGTCGCAGGACCGCTGGCGCACGGCCGACACGGTTGAGCGCCTGGAAGTGCGCGAGTTGGATTGCCAGTATCTGTTCCACGACGGCGACGTCTACACCTTCATGGATACCGCCACCTTCGACCAGTTCAACGTGCCGGGCGAGCTGTTGGGCGAAAAAGCCGCCTTCCTTCAGGACAACATGGAAGTGACCGTCAACTTCATCGAAGGCAAAGCGGTCGCCGTGAACCTGCCGCAGCAGGTGACCTTGAAGATCGTCGAGGCCGACCCGGTCGTGAAGGGCCAGACCGCCTCGTCGTCGTACAAGCCCGGCCTGCTTGAGAATGGCCTGAAGATCAT
The DNA here is from genome assembly GCA_016793085.1 of Rhodospirillaceae bacterium. Lineage (GTDB taxonomy): Bacteria > Pseudomonadota > Alphaproteobacteria > Rhodospirillales > Rhodospirillaceae. The sequence goes on along the minus strand of JAEUKM010000367.1, from coordinate 3,206 downwards.
GATCCCGCCGTTCGTCACCTCGGGCGACCGCATCGTCGTCAACACTGAAGACATCACCTACGTCGAACGCGCCAAAGATTAAAACATCCGGCTGCGCGTTTTTGCTTTGATGGAATAGAACCGCCCCATGGCTTTGCGCTCGCCACTCATGAACGTGATGGTCACCGCGGCGGAAAAAGCCGGGAAAGCGCTGAAGCGCGACTTCGGCGAAGTCGAGCATTTGCAGGTCTCGCGTAAGGGCCCCAGCGATTTCGTCTCGGCCGCCGACGTAAAGACCGAGAAATTCCTGGTGGCCGAACTGTCGAAGGCGCGCCCCACGTTCGGCTTTGTGAACGAGGAAGGCGGCATCGTTCAGGGCGCCGACCCCGACCACCGCTGGATCATCGACCCCATCGACGGCACCACCAACTTCCTGCACGGCATTCCGCACTTCGCCATGTCGATCGCGCTTCAGCGCGGGCCCGAGATCATCGCAGGCGTCGTCTACAACCCCATCACCGACGATCTGTTCACCGCCGAAAAGGGCATGGGCGCGTTTCACAACAACCGACGCTTACGAGTTTCGGCGCGCCGGACCCTGGACGATGTGCTGGTGGGCACCGGCAGCCCCTATAAGGGCCGCCCGGGGCATAAAGAGTTTCTGGAACAGTGCGAGCGCGTCATCGCCGTCACGGCGGGCATCCGCCGCTTCGGCACCGCTTCGCTGGACTTGGCCTTCGTCGCCGCCGGGCGCTACGACGGCTTCTGGGAAATGGGCCTGCAACCCTGGGACATGGCGGCGGGCATTCTGCTGGTGACCGAAGCGGGCGGCTTCGTCAGCGACCTGATGACGCCCGCAAGCCCGCTCGATACAGGCAACATCCTGGCCACCAACGCCGAACTTCAGGTGTCGCTGCGCAAGGTCATTCTGGGGACGCCCTGAACGGGGTACGCCTTAAAGTTGCGCGGGGGTCCGCCTGGGCCCTATTCCCGGTCTTAATTCGGCCTCAACCGGCGTACATAACTGCTTAAGAACTCTGCGATATTCGTCAATTTTACGTTGCGCGGGTTGTGCCGCGTAAACGCGATGATGTACGGTGTCGCGGGCTCGCCCGCCGACACATGCAAAAGAAAAACAAATGTGGTCGTTGGGGGTTCGGGTGAGCATCACGTGTAACGGTCTGCCGGTGTTCGGGATGTCGGGAAAACAGTCATCGATAGTCGTGCTGCGCGCGCGCTCCAGTAGCGCGCTGCGCGCGATGTTGCTGGGTTCGGCCCTGGCGATGTGCGCCACCGGCGCCTCGGCCCAATCCTCCGGCGTGACGGTTGACTTAAGCGCCATCGACGCACCTGCGGCCACGGCCCCGAGCGCGCCGGGCCGCATCGTGTTGCGCCCGCCCGCGGGCACCAGCGCCGTTTCAAGTTCCATGGGCCAGACCATCAAGCTGCGCCCGCCGCAACCACCCGCACCCAAAAAAGTAGCCGCCGCACCCAAGCCCGCCGAACCCGTGGCCGCACCCGCTGCTCCGGCCCCTGCCCCGGCCCAAACGGCCGCTGCGGCCCCCGCACCTGCTACGCCGGCGCCTGCCGCCACACCGCCTGTCGCCACACCGCCGAAAGCGCAAGCGCCTGCGCCCACAGCACAAGCACCGCAAGCCGCGGCCCCTCAGGCCACCGCGCCGAAGCCCGCCGCTCCGGCCGCGGCAACGCCTGCCCCATCAACGCCTGCCTCGACAGCGGCTCCAGCGGCTGCCAAGCCTGCCGCACCGCCGCCGCAAACCGCCGCCGCCAAGCCTGCGACGCCTGCACCCACACCAGCACCGGCTGCAACGCCTCCGGCCAAGACCGCCGCTCCGGCGGCCACGCCCGCACCCGCGCCAGCCGCGCCTTCAGCGCCGCCCGCTTCGTCACCGCCGTCCGCCGCCGCCGTGAAAAGCGCGCAGCAGGAATCCGCCGGGCCCGCAGCGTTTGTGCTGCCTGACAAGCAGCAGACCGCCGCCGTGCCGCCGCCGTCGCAAACCCCCGGCCCCGACGAGGAAGTGACCGCGACACTGACCGTGCCCTTTGCCGCGGGCATCACCGATATCGACGTGGGCAACCAGGGTCTGGTGAAAGACCTGGCCTCGCGCCTGTCCGCCGACAAGTCCCTGCGCGTGCAGTTGATGGCCTACGCCTCCGACCCCGAGAAGAACACCTCGAAGGCCCGCCGCCTGTCGCTGGACCGCGCTATCGCCATCCGCAATCTTCTCACCGAAGGCGGCGTTGAACGCACGCGTATCGAAGTGCGCGCGCTGGGCGACCAGGGCGAAGGCGGCAACCTCGACCGCGTCGACGCCGTGACGGTGAAGCGCTAAACCGCCTCACTATTAAGTCACGGGCTTTCGCATCCGGACAAAGCTAGAGTGTGACACCTCGACTTCGGCCGTCAGCCCTATAACGCCGTGAGACCGAACCTGCGATGACCAACAGCAACACATACCTGACGCGCATGGTTGTCTTTTTGATCGCGGTCGGCGTCGGCTGCGCGCTGCTGGTCAATACGCTCGTCACCATCTTCCTGGTCAATCCGCTGCTGAACGGCGCCATCTTCGGCGTGATCCTGGTGGGCATCGTGCTCAACTTCCGCCAGGTCGTGATGCTGCGTCCCGAGGTGAACTGGCTCGATCAGTTCCGCGCCTCGCTGAATTCCGACACGCTGTCGGACCAGCGCACCGATACCTCCGAGGACAACATCCGTCTGCTCTCGCCCATGGCGCGCATGCTGGCCGACCGGCGCGGCAAGGGCCGTATTTCCTTAAGCGCGCCTGCCATGCGCACGCTCTTGGACGGCATTTCCTCGCGCCTGGCCGAATACCGCGAGCTTTCGCGCTACTTCACGGGGCTATGCATCTTCTTAGGGTTGCTCGGCACCTTCTGGGGTTTGCTCGGCACCATCAATTCCGTGGGCGAGGTCATCAAGAATCTCAGTGTGTCCGGCACCGATGTGGCCGTGATGTTCGACGAACTGAAAGCGGGCCTGGAATCGCCGCTCAGCAGCATGGGTACGGCGTTCTCATCCTCGCTGTTTGGTCTGGCCGGTTCTTTGGTGCTGGGCTTCCTCGATTTGCAGGCGGGTCAGGCGCAGAACGCGTTCTTCAATGACCTGGAAGAATGGCTGTCGGGTGTGACGCGCCTGTCGTCGGGCGCCGTGTCCGAGGGCGAGCAGTCCATCCCCGCCTACACCGAGG
>JAEUKM010000399.1 GCA_016793085.1 Rhodospirillaceae bacterium | reverse complement strand
CCCCAAACCCTGACCGGGATCATTCAGACCGCGCTGCCGCCGGACCATGTGTTCAACCGTGTGCTCGATCTCGGCTGCGGCACCGGCCTGTTCGCGGCAGCGGTGAGGGCTGTTTATCCGAATGCGGTGCTGGTGGGCGTGGACCTGTCGCAGCGCATGGTTACGGCGGCGTCGGCGCGCGGGCTTTATGCGCACGTTCAGAAATCCGAAGCGGGCGCCTACCTCGACCAAACCGCCGAGACATTCGATCTCATCGCCGCCACCGATGTGTTCATCTACGTGGGCGATGTGTCAGGTCTTGTGGCCTTGGCGCGCAAAAAACTGACTCCGGGGGGTGTCCTGGCCTTCACGGTGGAAACCACGGACGCGCCTGACTTTGTGCTCCAGACCAGCGGGCGCTATGCCCACAACACTACGTCGTTGCGCGCGCTCGCGGCGCGCAGCGGGTTCACGGTGCTGGCAGAACGCGAAGCTCCCTTACGCCGTCATGCCGGGGCGGTGGAGGAGGGGCTTTATATGGTGTGGCGGATTTAGCCGGCTCTGCGTTTCGGCGCGGTGCTGGGGCCTGCCGATGGATTTGCCGCCGGGCGCATGGCCGGATTGCTGTCCGGGCTCGCCATTGGACCCGCGACAGGACCATTCGCAGGGCCAGAGCCCATACCAGGTCCATCGGGCCCTTCGGGCTCCATCAGTTCGGGTGTGGCCGGTTCGGCCTGCGCGGGTGGCATCATGCTGGCGGCACCCCCCGTCATCATCGGCACGGGGTCATTGGCTTGCGGCTGCGGCGGCGCCAGAGCGGTCACCGCCGTGTTGCGGCCCTGCTCGATGGCGTCGTCCACGGCCTGGGCGCAGCGGCGCAACAGATCGCCGCTCCATTTGTCGTTGGCGTGCGCTTCCGCCACGCCGATGCTGGCGGTGAATTTCAAGGTCTCGCCGTCGGCCATCACGTCCAGCGCGGCCAGGTCGGCGCACATGCGCGCGGCCAGCACGCTGGCGCCTTTCACCGGCGTTTCAGGCAGGATGGCCAGGAAGCGCTTCGGCCCTAAACGCCCGAAGCTGTCACAGTGGCGCATTACCACCACGCAATACCCGGCGAACACTTGAATGAGTGTGTCGAGCGCGATGGGTCCGGAGTCGTCCAGGATCTTGTCGAAATTATCGATCTCCAGCATCAGCACCGAGAGCGGTTCCTTGTAGCGCCGGGCGCGGCCGAATTCATTCTGGGCGATCTGGTGGATATGCGCGCGGTTGGAGACGCCGGAAATATCGTCGGTGGTGGCGCGGCGCGCCAGTTCATGCCGGTACGAGAAGGCCTCGCGCCGGGTGTGGTCCAAGGCCAGGGCAAAGCCCGCCACGAACAGATACACCGGGGCCAGCACAGCCAAGGTGCTGAACAGTCCGATCTCGACCCCTTGCAGCGGGAACACCACGCCGAAACCCACGGCCGCCATCAACAGGGCGGTAATCATGGCGGCAAACGCCGTCTGCACCATCGGCGACATCAGGGCCGTGAGAGCGCCCAGCGAACCGAACAGCAACGCTGCTTTCAGCACGCCGCTGTCGGGCACGAAAGCGATGGCGAAAATCAGGAACCAGCCGAACACCAGCGAGACGACGATAGGCACCAGTTCCACGCGCGCGCGGACAAAGGGTGTGAATGTCAGGCCCCACATCACCATGCTGCCCAGCAGCAGCGCCACCGAGGCGTTGGTCAGCCCGCGCGTTGTCTCTTGAATGCCGGCCCCCAGCCAGAAGCCCAAGGCCGCATAGAGCACGCCGCCCGCCAGCAGCAGCCAGCGCTGCGTCTCTTCGATGCGGCGGTACTGCTGCGCTTCATAGGCCGCTTCTTTGTCGCGGCGGAAACGGACGATGCGGAACACGGCGGCGATCCCCAAAGCTCGCGGTCGAGATATGTCTTAAACTTAAGACCTTTGCCGCAGAGATTAGCGAAAACGCGCGCCGGGCCCGAATCATTTTTCGGGTTTTTACTCGAAACAACAAAGGGTTAACGGCGCTTTCCGTCACCCGTTTGCGGTATTGGCTGGTTATAGTTGCGGGTGCGCCGCCGACCCACGAACCCTAGGTTTCGGATTGTGAAGCCGTGTGAAAAAATCAGTTCACGCGGTCGTGGCCCAGGCGGCCCATGACCAGATCGGAATTGCTTTTCATGCGCGTGCGCGCCTTGGCTTCGAACATGGCGCGGCTGGCCAGCGTCATGATTCGCTCGACCAGTTCCGGCGTGGCTGCGCTGGAGCGGCGGATGGTCTCGGCCACCAGCCCGCCCGCGACGATCATGTGGTGATGCCCGTCGCGCGCCGGGATGTGCCCGGTCACCGCGTCGATGATCTTGCGCGAGATTTCGATGCTGTGCTTGGGCAGCAGGAAATCGGTGATGATGAAAGCGAAGTCGTCGCCGCCCAGGCGCGCGACGAAGTCCGACGAGCGGCGCACGTCGTTCAGCCTCTGAGCCACGTTCTTCAGCACGTCGTCGCCCAC
>JAEUKM010000397.1 GCA_016793085.1 Rhodospirillaceae bacterium | reverse complement strand
ACGTGCTGACGTTGTCGGGCGGCGAGCGGAGCCGGGTTTTACTGGCCCGCGTCCTGGCCGGAGAGCCAGACTGGATTCTGGCCGATGAGCCATTAACCGGCCTCGACCCCGGCCATCAACTCGACGCCGCCGATCTGTTCCGCACGCTCGCCGCGAAAGACGGGTGCGGCATCATCGTTACGCTGCATGATCTGCACATGGCTTTGCGCATCGCCGACCGCATCGTCGTGCTGACGGACGGGCTGGTGCTGGCCGATGATATCGCATCCAAGGCGTTGACGCCGGGCGTGTTGGCGAAGGCTTACGGCATCGACGCTAAATTCAGCCGGGGCGCCGTCGGGGCGCTGATCGAGATTGTCGGCCGCAACGCCTGACCCTGCTTATGCACTTTAATATAGGCCCGCGACGCGCCGTGGGTCATTCTCACTCCGGGGGGCGGCATGGCGGCTATGATGATCCAGGGGTGCGGGTCCGACGTCGGCAAATCGGTGCTGACCGCCGGGTTATGCCGCGCGCTTACCAACCGTGGTTACCGTGTGCGGCCTTTCAAGCCGCAGAACATGTCCAACAATGCGGCCGTCACCGCCGACGGCGGCGAGATCGGCCGCGCCCAGGCGTTGCAGGCCATCGCCTGCCGCACGCCCGCGACGGTGGACATGAACCCTGTCTTGCTGAAGCCGCAAAGCGATGTGGGCGCGCAAGTTGTCGTGCGCGGGCGCATCGCCGGCACCTGGCAGGCGCGCGGCTATCAGCAGCGCAAGGCCGAACTGCTGGACACGGTGCTGCACAGCTTCCGCGCGTTGCAGGCCGACAGTGACGTGGTGATCGTGGAAGGGGCGGGCAGCCCCGCCGAGATTAACTTACGCGCCCATGATATCGCCAACATGGGCTTCGCCCGCGCGGCCCAGGTGCCCGTGGTGCTGGTGGGCGATATCGACCGGGGGCACGTCATCGCGGCGTTGGTGGGCGCGCAAGGCGTGCTCTCGCCCGAAGACAACGCCATGATCAAGGGGTTCATCATCAACAAGTTCCGGGGCGACCCAACGCTGTTCGATGAGGGGCGTAATGAAATTGTCGCGCGCACCGGCTGGTGTGATTTCGGCCTGATGCCCTGGTCGCGCGCCGCCCGCCAATTGCCGGCCGAGGATGCCGTGGTGCTGGAGCGGCAAAGCAGCTCATCCGGGCGCCAGGTGAAGATCGCCGTGCCCATGCTGTCGCGCATCGCCAACTTCGACGACTTCGATCCGCTGAAAATGGAACCCGACGTGCAGTTGCTATTCGTGCCGCCAGGTCAGGCGCTGCCCGGCGATGCGGACCTGGTAATCCTGCCGGGCACCAAGGCCACCGTGGCGGACCTGAAATTCCTGCGCGACCAGGGATGGGACATCGACATCGCGGCCCACGTGCGCCGGGGCGGGCGCGTGCTGGGCCTCTGCGGCGGATTCCAGATGCTGGGAAGCCGTGTCTCAGATCCGACAGGCATCGAAGGGCCGGGGGAAACACTGCCGGGATTGAGTTACCTTGATATCGAAACCGTGCTGACGCCCGATAAGATGTTGAAACCCGTGCGTGGAACGCTGGCGGGAACATCCGCTGAAATGACGGGATACGAAATGCACGTGGGCCGCACCAGTGGCGCCGCGCTTAGCAAGCCGTTCCTGGCGCTGACGGACGGGCCCGATGGCGCGGTGTCGGACGATGGGCGTATCGCCGGGTGTTATGTGCATGGCCTGTTCAACCATCCGGCGGCGCGGGCGCACATTCTTCACCAACTGGGTGTTGCCTCCACCGGGGCCGCGCATGACAGTATTATCGACAAGCTGCTCGACGACCTCGCCGCCGAGATCGAAATGCATCTGGATGTTCCGGGGCTTATGGGCTTGGCGGGTTTGAAATGACCATCCTGGTGTCGCCCTTCCGTCATGTTCATGCGCTGGTAGAGCGTCACAAGCCGTCGCACATTCTCTCGGTGCTTTCGCCCGACATGGCCGAACCGGAGCGCACCGCGCCCTGGCCCAAGCATCACCTCACTTTGCGTTTCAACGATATCGCGGCCCCCATGGAAGGGCTGACCGCGCCCAGCGCGCAGATGGTGAGCGAGCTTCTGGCGTTCGGCACGGCATGGCAGGGCACAGCCCCGATGCTGGTTCACTGCTGGGCGGGCATCAGCCGGTCCACGGCGGCGGCGTATGTGTTGGCCTGTCAGCGCATGGCCGCGGGCGCCGAGGAGGCCATCGCCCAAAACCTGCGCGACGTGTCGCCCATGGCGACGCCCAATCCCCTCATTGTCGCCCTGGCCGATGATCTTCTGGGCCGCGAGGGCCGGATGATCGCTGCCATCGCCCGCATCGGGCGCGGCGAGAACGCCAGCGAAGGCGAGCCCTTCACCCTCGATTTTTAAAATACGCGGTCAAGCGCTGAATGGCGGTGCGCAGGGTTTCGTCTTCCTTGCAGAAGGCGAAGCGCACGAAGTGCTTAGGTCCGCCCGCCGCGTAGAACGCGCTTAAAGGGATCGCCGTCACTTTGGCGTTGATGGTGATGTCGCGGCAGAAAGCCACATCATCGAGCCCGGTGTTGAGCGGGCGGATGTCCGCGCAGATGAAATAGGTGCCCTGGGTTTCGAAGACCTCGAAGCCGATGCCGCGCAAACCCTGACCCAGCAAATCACGCTTATGGGCAAGGTCGCCCGCCAGCGCCGTAAAATAAGCATCGTCCTTTCCCAGCCCGTAGGCCACCGCACGCTGCAGGTTGGGCGGCGTGGTGAAGGTGAGGAACTGATGCGCCTTGGCGGCGGCTTGCAGCAGTTTGGGGGCGGCGGTGATGTAGCCCACCTTCCAGCCCGTCAGCGAAAACGTCTTTCCCGCCGAGCCGATCTTCAGGCAGCGCTCGCGCATGCCGGGCAGGGTGATCAGCGGCGTGTGGCGGTGGGCGTCGAACACTAAATGTTCGTAGACCTCATCGCACACGGCATAGGCATCGTGGCGCTGCAGAAGTTCGGCGATAAAGCTGAGTTCGTCGTTATCGAAC
>JAEUKM010000381.1 GCA_016793085.1 Rhodospirillaceae bacterium | reverse complement strand
GGGCGAGCCCGGCGAGCAGGCCACCATGTTCTTCCGCGACCCCAGCGGCAACGCCATCGAATTCAAGGCCTTCGCCAACCGCAGGCAATTGTTCGCCAAGTAACCCGGCGCGGCTTTCACCCTACCCCGACTTGATATCGGACAGGAACCCGTCGACTTCACGGCGCAGGTTTTCGGCCTGACGCCCCAACTCGCGCGCGGCCTCCAGCACCTGCACCGACACTTCGCCGGTTTCGCCCGCAGCCTGGGTAACGCCGACAATGTTGGATGTCACTTCGCCGGTGCCCGTGGCCGCCTGCTCGACGTTGCGCGCGATCTCGGCCGTGGCCGCCGCCTGTTCTTCAATCGCCGAGGCAATGGTGGTGGAGATTTGATCAATTTGCCCAATGGTGCCGAAAATACCTTCGATGGCGCTCACCGAACGCTTGGTGGCGTTCTGAATGCCTGCGATCTGGGCCGAGATTTCCTCGGTGGCCTTGGCGGTCTGCTCGGCCAGGCTTTTCACTTCGCTGGCGACGACCGCGAAGCCCTTGCCCGCCTCGCCCGCGCGCGCCGCTTCGATGGTGGCATTCAAGGCCAACAGGTTCGTCTGCTCGGCGATATCGGTGATCAGCGCCACCACCTCGCCGATCTTCTGGGCGGACTCGTCCAAGCCCCGCACCATGTCTTTCGCGGTGTTGGCTTCCTGCACCGCATGGGCCGACACCTTGGCCGATTGTGCGACCTGACGGCCGATCTCTTTAATGGAACTGCTCAGTTCTTCCGTCGCCGCCGCCACCGTTTGCACGTTGGTCGAGGCTTCCTCGGCGGCGGCCGCCACCGCAGCCGACTGCGCGTTGGTTTCCTCGGCCACCGCCTGCATGGTCGCCGCTGATGATTTCATGCCTTCGCTGGCGGTCGTGACGGCCTGCAGCGACTGGCGCACCGCGCCGTCGAACTGCCGCGTGCGGCTGGCCACCTGCTCGGCGCGCGCCTCCTTGGCCTTGCGTTCGGTCTCTTGCGCCTTGGTCAACTCCTCGGCCTTGATCATGTTGTCCTTGAACACCTGCACCGCGCCCGCCATGGCGCCGATCTCGTTGGTGTAGTCGGTGCCGGGAACCGCGACGTTTTTGTCGCCGTCGGCCAGCACCTTCATTGCCTCCGTCATCGCCGTCAACGGGCCGGTCATGGCCTTCGCGATGCCGAGCCCGATCAGCGCCGCGGCCAGCGCCACCGCCAGCACAATGCCGATAGCATAATTGCGCATCTCGATGGCCGGGATCGCCACTTCATCCGCGTCGATCTCGGAACCCACGGCCCACACCGCGTCATGGAACTTCAAGGGGCCATAGCTGCCGAAGACATCCACGCCCCGGCTGGAGACAAAGCGCCCGCTCGATGCCGTGCCCGACAGCGCTTTGGTCACCTCGGCGTTGTCCACTTTACGCTTCAGGATGGTGGACTCCTTTTCGAAACGGGAATCGTTACGCATCAGATGATCTTCGCCGACGATCAGCGTTTCCTGGGTTTGGCCCAGGCCCGCCGTCTGGTTCATGATCTCGTTGATGCGCCCGATGGGCATTTGGTACGCCAGTCCGCCCACGAACACGCCCCCTTCGTGCATGGGAACGGCAATAAAGCTCGCGGGCGCATCCGCACTTGGCGGATACGGTTTGAAGTCGGCGAAAGCGATTGTGCCCGCATCGGCGGCGCTGGCGATAACGTTAAACACTTTCGCCAGGTCGCTTTTGCTCCAGGGCCCTGTTTTTAGGTTGGTGCCGAAGTCTGCTTCCTTGGCGACGCTGTAGATCACATTGCCCGCCGCATCGAATAAAAACGTATCGTAATAGCCGCGCTCGGTCAGCGCGGTGCGCAAGAAGGGGTGATAACGCGCGTGGGCAGCGCTGTAGGCCGACCCGTCGCCCGCATCGTCGAGCTTATCGCGCTGGCCCAAGGGGTGCGGGTTTCCTGTCCCGTACATTTTCTGCGTCTTGTCGGGCGCATCGGCCCCCAGCACCGCGAAGCCTTTGGTAAACTCGCCCAGAGCAGCCATGATGACCGGGTTACGGCTTTGCACGCGCAAGTCCTGCTCGATGCCGACTAGGTAGCGCTGCAATTCGGCGGTGCGGCCCTCGCGCACCGCGTTCAGTTTGGCGACCGCTTCCTCTTCGAGGGCGGCGCGGCCCAGCACGTAGGACACGGCCCCGCACAGCACCGCAGCAGTCACAGACATGGCTACGATCAACACTGGCAATAAGCCGCTGATCTTCTTTTCGCGAAATAGACTCATGCTGCATCCCCCGGTTGAAATTGCAGATGGTGTCTCGACGCTGGATGATCGCCTGGGTGCTCGAAGTGCCGCTGCTTGGGTCTGCTCTCCGCTGTCTCGCACGCCGCCATTCTTGAACGCTTACGTGTCCATGGCCAATTATAAGCTTGTTACATCATCAGCGCCTAGGACAAGCGCCGGACCACCCCAATCCAGCATACCGGCTGTCAACGCATTGATGTGCGGGCTGAATTGGCGTGGCTTGTTATAAGGCTAGGACGAACCACACAGGCTGCGTGTTATCGCACGACGAAATCCACCGGTACGATCATCACCAATGGATCGCCCGCCACTTCGGGCGGCGGCGGCGGCAACGGCTGCGCGCGGGTCACCAGCGCCAGGGCCTCATCATCGAGCACCGCAAACCCTGAGGGCCTTTCGAGCTTGGCCGACACGATGCGGCCCCGGCGCAAGAAGCCGTGCCCAATGCCAGTCTATGGTCGGTGATGTACCCCGCCCGGCCCGATGCCCCTTACCGCGTCAACCTGACGCGCGTGGATGACGGCGCGCCCGTGCGCATCGCCGTGTTCGTGGATCACTGGGCCAAGCGCGTGCTTGAGGTGCGCGACCCGGCTACGCTCACGGGCCTGGACAAATTCCTAGCCATGCAGCGCGGACTGCACGTTGGCGCCAATCATGGCTTCGTGTGGTGGGTGCTGGTGTTCCTGTCGGGCTTCCTGCCGCTGCTGTTTACCGTCACCGGCATCACGATGTGGTGGCTGAAACGTCGCAACAAGAAACGGATGGCCGCGGCTTAGTGCGGCCAGCGTTCCGACAGCACCTTGGCCGCGTTGTCCTTCCACATCACCTCCACCGCCGGGTCCTTGGGCTGGCCGGGAGCGAACAGTTCGTAGATCACGCTGTTGTCGGCGGCCTGAACGCTTTCGATGATGCGCGCAGGCGTGACGCCCTTGGTCGGCTTTTCGGCGGCCTTGCGCACGGCTTCAGGCACCTCGGCCCATTTTAGGTCACGCTGGATTTCCACCACTGTCCACACGCCGTTCTGCTTCAGCATGTCCAGTTCGATCTCATCGCCGTTCTGCGTGCCCTCAACGTCGTAGTATTCGCGTCCGTC
>JAEUKM010000363.1 GCA_016793085.1 Rhodospirillaceae bacterium | reverse complement strand
TCCCGAGGCTGACGGGGGTGGTGATATCGTACTGGTGGTAGCCGCTGATGGACTGCTCCTGCACATCATCGGCCATGGCGAAGCGCGGCGCGGGTGCCGCCGCCGGAGCCGCAGTTGCGCGCGCGGCTTTCATCATGATTTCCGGTTGCGGCGCGCGGTTAAGCTGGCCCGAGATCAGCTTCACCTTGGCGTCCTTGAAATCGCCGCCGGTGCTGTTGGTGATGGTGGCCCAGGCCGTGAGATCGAGCCTTTTCGCATCGGCATCAAAGTCGGCCACGTAGGTTGTCTGCCACGACAGCCCGCCCGTGAGGTAACTCAGTTCCGCGTTGATGTCCTTGCCCACAGGGCCGCGCGCGGTGATCAGCAGTGTGGGCGTGGCGCGTAAGCCCGCGGGCAGGCTGTCGAACACGATGCGCCCCGGCACCTGGGTGTGGATTTTGCCGCCGATCTCCAAGACCACGCCCTGATCGACGCCCAGCACCTTGGCGCGTTCGATGGTGTCGCGGCCCGTGGATGGATTGGTGGTGTAGACGCTGACCTCTTTGCCGAGGGCGCGGCGCAGAAGGGCCGATTCCGAGATCACGTCGAAATCGAAGGTCTGTTCCGTCACCTTGATGGGTTCGCCCGAGAGCGTGCGGAACAGCACCGTATCCGGACGCAATTGGGCGCTGACGTCCGCGAACGCCAGCGTGGCCTCGGGCCGCGCGAGCTTCACGTCGCGCTGGTCTTTCACCAGGGCCAGGTCCGATTCGTAGATCGTCAGTTCCAGGCCTTTGCGCGCCTCGACGGGCACGACGGTATCCTGGGCCTGCACAAGTGCGGGCCAGAGGGCTGTGGCGGCGAGGAGGAAACGGCGCGGGGTCATGGGATGCTCTGCTGGTTTGACGTGGGATAAGCCGCTCGGAAAGCAGTTGCCCTGAGACTCGGTTGGAATATTGTCCGGATCATGGCGGCGAACAAGAACAAGCGGAGCCCATGCCTGTGTTAACCACGTCCCTGGCCTTAACGGTTGTCGCCATCGCTTTGGCAGTGGTGGCGATTTACGCCGGAATCCGGGCCATGAGCGGCTCGCGCCAGGACAGTGAACGCATGGGCATGCTGTCGGAGGCCATGAACCGCCTTGTAGAAGCGCAAGCGGCCTTGACCGGGCGCATGTCGCAGATGGCCGAGGGCCAGGCCGCGGCCCAGAACCACGTGGCCGAACGGTTGCAGGCCCAGGAACGCAACGTCACCAAGTTCCTGGATGAGCGCCTGGCCGAGGTAACGCGCCGCGTGGGCGAGAACCTGCAAAAGAGCGGCGACAAGACCACCGAGTCCCTGTCGCAGTTGCAGGAACGCCTGGCCGTCATCGACTCCGCCCAGAAGAATATCGCTGAGTTGTCGCAGGGTGTGCTGAGCCTGAAGCAACTCCTCTCCAACAAACAGGCGCGCGGCGCCGTGGCCCAGTCGCAGATGGAAGACCTGGTGCGCGATATGCTGCCGCCGGATTACTTCTCGTTCCAGCACACTCTGTCCAACGGCAGGCGCGCCGACTGCCTGTTGCGGCTGCCCAACCCACCGGGATCGGTGTGCGTGGATTCGAAGTATCCGCTGGAGGCCTTCGCGCGGATGCTGGACGCCGAGACTGACGACATACGAAAGGTTGCGGCCAAGGACTTCGGCCGCGACGTGGAAAAGCACATCGACGACATCGCCGACAAGTACATCATCCCCGGCGAGACCGGCGACGTGGCCCTGATGTTCGTGCCGTCCGATTCCATCTTCGTGGAACTCCAGAACAATTTTCAGGCCGTGGTGCAGTACGGCTTCAAGCGCAAGGTGTTCCTGGTTTCGCCCAACTCGCTGTGGGCGATTTTGAATACCGTGCGGGCGCTGATCCGCGACGCCAAGATCCGCGAGCAGGCCGAAGCCCTTCAGGCCGAGATCGGCAAGATGGCCGAGGACGTGCTGCGCCTGCAGGACCGCGTGGGAAAGCTCGGCACCCACTTCAAGCAGGCCAGCGAGGACATCCGCCAGATCGAGGTGTCCACCAGCAAGATCGTCAAGCGTGGCACCAACATCGCCCAGGTGAATTTCGAGAACGCCGAAAGCCTGGAGCAGGCCAAGCTGAGCCTGGCCGACGACAGCGAATCCTAAGGCATCGCACCTCAGCAGCCACAACCGCGCGGTGAAAGCCGCTGCCTTCATCGCCGTATGCTTGATTAGCGGGCCGGTACGCCTTAAATGAATCGCAACGCAACTTTCTGGGGGATACCGCCGTGACCGGTTCGCTGTTTTTCCTCGTTCTCGTGCTGCTGGGCGTTGTTGTCGTCTTCAAGGCCGTGGTGGTGGTGCCGCAGGGGTGGAACTACACGGTCGAGCGCTTCGGCAAATTCATGGTGTCGCTGACGCCGGGCCTGCACCTCATCACGCCGTTCATCGAGAACATCGGGCGCAAGATGAACATGATGGAAGTGGTGCTGGATGTGCCCTCGCAGCAGGCCATCACCAAGGACAACGCGGTCGTCACCGTGGACGGCGTGCTGTTCTTCCAAGTGCTGGACGCCGCCAAGGCCGCCTACGAGGTCAGCAACATCAACATCGCCGTTCTGAACCTGACCATGACCAACATCCGCACGGTCATGGGCAGCATGGACCTGGACGAGCTTTTGTCGCAGCGCGACGCCATCAACGCGCGGCTGTTGCGCGTGGTGGACGAGGCCACTTCGCCCTGGGGCCTTAAAGTCACGCGCATCGAGATCAAGGATATTTCCCCACCCAAGGATCTGGTGGACGCCATGGCCCGCCAGATGAAGGCCGAGCGCGAGAAGCGCGCGCAAGTGCTGGAAGCCGAGGGCGCCAAGCAGGCCGCAATCCTGCGCGCCGAGGGCCAGAAGCAAGGCCAGATTCTGGAAGCCGAAGGCACGCGCGAAGCGGCCTTCCGCGAGGCCGAGGCGCGCGAACGCCTGGCCGAAGCCGAAGCCAAAGCAACGGCCATGGTCTCGGAAGCCATCGCCAAGGGCGATGTGCAGGCCATCAACTACTTCGTGGCGCAAAAGTACGTGGAAGCGCTGAAAGAGATCGCCTCGGCCCCCAACGGCAAATTGGTGCTGATGCCGCTTGAGGCCAGCGGTGTCATCGGCGCCATCGGCGGCATCGCCGATCTTGCGCGCGAGGCCTTCGGCAAGTCGGGTGGCGCTGCGCCTGCGCGCGCGGCCCGCGTGCCCGACACCCGCGTACCCTAAACATCAGGGAGCATCATCATGGACCTGTTGGCGATTTTGGAAGGCTTCAACTTCTGGAGCTGGTGGATCGTGGCGCTGGCGTTGTTTGTGATCGAGCTCTTAGCCCCCGGCGTGTTCTTCCTGTGGCTGGGCCTGGCCGCCGTGGTGACGGGCTTCATCGCGTTGCTGCTGCCGGGCCTGGGCTGGCAGGCGGACTTCGCCATCTTCGCGGTGCTGGGTGTGATCTCCGCCGTGCTGGGGCGGCGCTACTGGAAGCCCAAGGCCGGCGACAGCGCCGACCCGACCTTGAACCAACGCGGCAGCCAGTACGTGGGCCAGGTGTACACGCTGCAAACCGCCATCGCGAACGGCCACGGCCGCATGGACGTGGCCGACGGCTCGTGGCTGGTCTCAGGGCCCGACCTGCCCGCCGGTTCCAAAGTCCGTGTGACGGGTGTGGACGGCGCAAAGCTGAAAGTGGAAAGCGCCTAAACTCTATTTAGTAACTTGCACGGGCGCTGGGCGAAGCCGCCGTGTTGGCGGCATCGACATTGCGCGGCACTTCCACACGCACGGTCTTGGTGGAACCCGACGACCCCGGGAAATCCGTGAACAGCGCATCCAGGATGTACGGCATCACCGGCGAGAGCTGGCCGTTCAGGCCTTCGCTGAGGGCACGGCCCTCGAACACGCGCGTGGGCGATGGACTGGTGTAGGTGTCGCCCTTGTAGATGTTCAACTCCACGCGGCGGGTATAGACCTGCTCGGTGTTGGTGTAGTTGTCGTAGAACGGATCATACGCGCCGCCGAAAGCCCACGGATTGTGGCGGCCGTAGTAACCGTAGCCGATGCCGACGCTGACGCCGGAGGTGCGCGAGCGCACGTCGGGCGTGGGGCCATCAACCGTGTATTTCAGCGTCACCACGTAGTCGGCCTTGGCCGGACCGGTGGTGGATTGCTTCAAGCCCATGGCGGTGAGCTTGGCGTTCAACAGGTCGGCGTACTGGCGGTACTCCAGGCTTTGCTCCTGCTCGCGGTCGAGTGCGGTGATGGCGAAGGTCTGGCCCGAGGGTGAGGCGGGCAAGGTGTGAAAGCGCGTGACGTCGGACGTGACATAACGCGGGCTGACGCAGGCGGTCAAGCTTACGGCGGCGACAGCGGCGGCGGCGATCAGACGCAGTTTCATTCAAACCTCCTCGCGCAACACAACAAAGCGCGTTCGATGACAGGTTGTGGCACAGCGCTTCTTTAGGGACAAGGCGGGCGCAGATGCCAATATTCTAAGCTTCGATTCTGGAGTTCAAATATGGCCGGTGTGTGGCATTTCAAGCCCGCGACTCGGCCCGGATTTTCCCTTTTTACAAGGGTCTTCGGGCCTTCAGGGCCGCCGAGAT
>JAEUKM010000287.1 GCA_016793085.1 Rhodospirillaceae bacterium | reverse complement strand
AAGTGGCCGTCAGCACCAGGTCGCCCAGGCCCGCGAGGCCCATCAGCGTTTCGGCGCGCCCACCACAAGCCACGGCCAGGCGCACGATTTCCGCAAGGCCGCGTGTCAACAAAGCTGCGCGCGCGTTAGCGCCAAGGCCTTTTCCATCCGCGATGCCGCAGCCGATGGCCAGCACGTTCTTGGCCGCCCCGCCGATCTCGACGCCCACGGGATCATTGGAGACATAGGGGCGGAAGGTTTTGGTTTTCAGCGCCTCGGCGATGGCGCGGCCCAAATCCACGTGTGTGGTGGCCAGCGTCACCGCCGTCGGCAGGCCTAAGGCCACGTCCTTGGCGAAAGTAGGCCCCGAAAGAATAAGCGCCGGGTGATCGGGCAGTGTCTCCTCGACGATGGCCGTCATCAGCGCGCAACTACCGCGCTCGATGCCCTTGGCGCAGATCACCAGCGGAATTTTTTTCGGCAGGTGTGGTTTGATAGCCATGCATGTGGCGCGCAGATGCTGCGCCGGGGGCACCAGCAGCAGCACATCGGCTTTAGAGGCCACGGCGATATCGGTGGTAGCGGTGATGGGCGGGTTTAAGGGAATCTCGGGCAGGAAAATCGCGTTGCGGTTTTCCGTGGCGATGCTGTCGACCACCTCGGGCTCGCGCGCCCACAGGATGACGCTGCGCCCGGCGCGCTTGGCCGTCAGCGCCAAGGCCGTGCCCCAGGCTCCGCCTCCGATCACTCCAATGCGCTGCATTATCGGCTCGCCGTTACCCATCCCCATTCTGACCACTGAAAATCCCCGATGCCGCCGCCGATGGCAAGCGCCGGAACGCCGACACTGGACTTGCCAGCGGCTTTTTTATGCGCCACCACAGCGGGCATGAACACGGCACAGCGCAGGATTATCGTAACCGGGGCCGCAGGCTTTGTCGGTGCTGCCGTGGCCGAGCATCTCTTGCGCGCGGGGCTCACGGTGTTTGGCCTGGACAGCTTCAATGCCTATTACGATGTGGCCCTGAAAGAGGCGCGCTGGGCGCGGCTGACGGCGCAAGCCAACTTTCGTGGCCAGCGCGTGGATTTGAGCGACAAGGCCCTGACGCTGGCCGCCTTCGACAATGCCGCGCCCACGCATATTGTGCATCTGGCCGCGCAAGCCGGTGTGCGGTACGGACTGGAAAACCCCCAAGCCTACGTGGACAGCAACCTCTCAGGCTTCATGAACGTGCTGGAAGCTGCGCGCATACATAAAGTGGCGCATCTGGTGTTCGCCTCATCCAGTTCGGTCTACGGCGCCAACCGCACCGTGCCCTTCGCCGAGCACCACACCGCCGACCACCCCATGAGCCTTTATGCCGCCACCAAGCGCGGCAACGAACTCCTGGCGCATTCCTACGCACATTTGTTCAAGATTCCCTGCACGGGCTTGCGGTTCTTCACGGTGTACGGCCCCTGGGGCCGGCCCGACATGGCACCCTACAAGTTCACCGCGCGGCTGCTGGCGGGCACGCCCATCGACGTGCACCACGGCGGCAACATGCGCCGCGACTTCACCTTCATCGACGACATCGTGGAGGGCGTCGTGCGCATCATCGATCACGTGCCCGTGGCCGATGAAAGTTGGAGCGCGCTGGAGCCTGCGCCCGACGGCAGCGGGGTTGCGCCCTACCGCATTTTCAACATCGGTCGCGGCGAGCCCGTGGATTTGATCGACTTCATCCGCACGCTGGAAAAGCACACCGGCAAAAAAGCCGAGATCAAC
This sequence comes from Rhodospirillaceae bacterium, assembly GCA_016793085.1. Taxonomy (GTDB): domain Bacteria; phylum Pseudomonadota; class Alphaproteobacteria; order Rhodospirillales; family Rhodospirillaceae. The sequence goes on along the minus strand of JAEUKM010000287.1, from coordinate 7,364 downwards.
TACATCCCCATCCAGCCCGGCGAGGTGGAAGGCACATGGTGCGATACATCTGCGCTGGAACGCGCGATCGGCTACAAGCCGCGCGTGTCGCTGGATGACGGTCTGAGCCAAACCGTCGCGTGGTTCCGCGCGTTTTATAAAATTTAAGCTTTTACACCAGCGCCATGAGAGGGCGTGGCGTTGGGATCGAGCGGCCAGCGCGGGCGCGGCTTGAAGTCCATGCCGTCGACAAGGCCCTTGTGCAGGCGCTCCGCGCCTGCCCAGGCAATCATCACTGCGTTGTCGGTGCAGAGCTTCAAGGGCGGTGCAACGAATTCGAGCCCGGCCTTTGCGGCGGTGGCCTGCAACAGCTCGCGCAAGGCCGTGTTGGCGGCGACACCACCCGAAACCACCAAAGCCCGGCCTTCGGGATATTCGTTTGTGAAACGCTCGGCCGCGCGCTTGACGCGGTCCGCCACAGATTCAACGGCGGCGGCCTGGAATGACGCGGCCAAGTCGGCCACGTCCCGCGGCTGGAACGGGCCCGGCGGCAGTTGCTCGGCGGTCTGGCGCACGGCGGTCTTCAACCCGGAGAACGAGAAATCGCAGCCGGGTTTGCCCTTCATGGGCCGCGCAAAATTAAACCGCTTGGCGTTGCCGGTTTTTGCCGCAGCCTCGATGGCGGGCCCGCCGGGATAGCCGAGCCCCAGCATCTTGGCGACTTTATCGAAGGCTTCGCCCGCCGCGTCGTCCACCGTGGTGCCCCAGCGGCGATAGGTGTTCACGTCTTCCGCCACCAGAAGCTGGCAATGCCCGCCCGACACCAGCAGCAGCAGGAACGGGAATTGCACCTTGTCGGTCAGCCGCGCGGTGAGGGCATGGCCTTCCAGGTGATTGACCGCCAGAAACGGAACGCCGTGCACCGCCGCGATGGCCTTGGCGGTCATCACCCCCACCATGACGCCGCCGATGAGACCGGGCCCACCGGTGGCGGCCACGGCGGACAGATCGGCGAACCCCACACCCGCGTCGGCCATGGCCTTGCGGACCAGCGCATCCAGGTGTGTCAGGTGCGCGCGGGCGGCGACTTCCGGGACAATGCCGCCGAATGGCTTGTGCTCGGCCACCTGGGACAGCACGGCCTCGCCAAGGATGCGGCCCTGGCCGGTCGCGGGCTCGCGCGCCACCACGGCGGCGGCGGTTTCATCGCAACTGGTTTCAAGGCCCAAAACAATCATGACGAAGGCATTTAGTCTTTGGTTTTCCTGGGGAATCGGCTTTTCCCGCCCCATCCGACCCTCTACAACTAAGCCCCTGGAGTCAGGGGTAAAAGTAAACGGTTCGGCGGATTGGGATGCGGCTTCTCATCACACGACCGGCGGGGGATGCGCAAGCGGCGGCGGCCGAGCTGACGGCCCGCGGCCATGCGGTGCTGGCCTGCCCGCTGATCGAGGTGCACAAGACCCCCGACCAGAAAATCAACCTTGCCGCCATCCAGGCCTTCATCGTCACCGACGCTGACGGGGCGCGGGCCTTGGCCGACGTGGTGGGCGTGCGCACCTTTCCCGTGTTCTGCGACAGCGCCGGCACGGCGGCCGAATTGGCGCGCCTTGGCTTCAAGGATGCGCGCAGCGCCGACGGTGACGCCTCCGCCCTGGCCCGGCTGGTTGAAAAATCACTGACGCCCAAGCTGGGCGGGCTGGTGTACGCCTGCAGCACCACGGCCCCCGTGAACCTGGCGGCCATGCTGAGCAACATGGGTTTCGCCGTGCGTGCGGCCGCACTGTACGAGATCAGGCGCGCCGAGGCCTTGCCCCAGGCGATTGGTAACGCGTTGAAAACCCAAAGCCTGGACGGCGCTGCGTTCTTCTCCGCCGACGAGGCGCGCGCCTTCGCGCATCTGGTGCAGCGCGCTGGCCTGGAGAATACCACGCTGCCGCTGCTGGCGGTGGTTTCAGCCCCGGTTGTCGCGGCACCGCTGACGGTGCTGAAGTTCGCTAAGGTGACAACCGCGCCGAAATCGGACGCCGTGTCGGTGATCGGTTTCATCGACGATGCGCTTCTGCCGCAGCCCGAGCCGGAACCGGCCCCTGAACCCGAACCGGAACCTGAACCGGAGCCGGAGCCAATTCCGGACCCTGTGCCGGAGCCCGCGCCCATACCCGAGCCTGAACCTCCAGCGGCACCGGAACATGAACCGGTTGTGGAAACCGTTGTTGAAGCGGAAGTGGTGTCCGACGGAACGACCGCGGCAGAAATTGAAAGCCCTGAAGAAAAACCGAAGCCCGGAGTGTTCGCGGCTCTGGGCGGGTTGATGGCGCGGCTGACAGCCCGCAAACCCCAAGAGCCGGAAGCGGAACTGCAACCGTCACAAACAGACCAAGAGCCCGAACCCGTCACCGACGGACAGCCTGCCGTGGCGATGGCGGAACCGGCGCCAGAACCGGAATCGCAACCCGTATTCGCGCCGGAACCGGTAGTGACCAGCGGACTGGAAACCGTACCGGCCCCGGCCGAGATCGAAGCCGAAGTGGCGGCCCTGGCGGAAGAGCGCCCCGACACCGATACATCCACGCCAGATGTTGTACCCGCGGAACAAAGCGCCCCTGCGGAAGACAGTGCTGCGCCGCGCGAAAGCATTTTCAAAAAATTCGCCGCGTTCATGTCGCGCTATCGCGCGAAAGATGCGGGAGACGTAACCTCGGTTGAGACGCCGTCAGCGCCGGAATCCGCCGTGCTTGAGTTGCCGCCGCTTGAAACGGCGCGGGAAACAATCGCCCTTGAAACACCGGAGCCGGTTGCGCAACCGGAGCCGTTACCGCCCGAGCCCGCAGTTGAGCCTGAATCTGAACCTGTTCCTGAGCCGGAGCCTCAACCGGAACTCGAGCCTGAGCCCATGCCGGAACCGGAACCCGAACCGGAGAAGGCCCCCGAAGCCGCGGTTATCGAAGATGCGGCTGTTGAAGAAGAAGTGATAGAAGCTGCCGCGCCCGAATCTATTTCAATGGAACCAACGGAGCCCAAGCCCAGCGTATGGGCCAAGGCGGCGGCGTTCATGGGCCGACTGCGCGCCAAGACGCCCGGCCCGGTTGCCGAAGAAACGCCGCAGACGAGAGATCAAAGCGGCGAGCAGCCCCCGCCCGTTCCCGAAATTCTTTCGGCCCCCGAAGAACCGGTTGAGCCGCCCGCAGAACTGGAACACGCACCGGAACCGGAAATCGCGGAACCCGAAATTCCGGTTCCCGCGCCACAGAAGAGTCTCCCAGAGGAGCCACGCTTGGCTACAATAGCGGCGGAGGTTCTACCGCCGCCGCCCGAACCGGTCCCCGGCACACCAGAGCCGGAACCGGATCAGACAGAAACAGCAGAACCAGAAATACCAGCGCCCGACACGAAACAACCCGAACCCAAAGACCAAGACGACAACGGCAATGCGGCAACACCGGAACCTTTGAGCGAAACGATCACCCCCATGGCGGCCAGTTTGGACAACCTTGAGACCACACCTGATGAAGCGAAGCCCGCAGCGGAACCGATGCGTCCGCGCGCGGGCGGGCGTTCGGCGCGTCTTCTGGCCGAGGATGCGGCCGATGCGCGGGCGCTGAACCAGCGCTTCAAGTTCGGCGGTGGCGAGCCCAGCGAACCCGAAGCGCCGCACGCGGATACGACGGCGATGCCGCCGCCGCGCCAAGCTGCACGAAGCGGCGGCGCGCGTTTCGCTTCGCTGCTGATCGGTGTCGCCGTAGTAGGTACGGCAGGCTACTTCACCGCCGACCGCTGGCTGCCCAAGCTGCGCGGCACGTCCGCACCTGTTGAAGCCCCCGCGGCAACAGCGGTAGCGCCTGTTGCCTCAGGCCCCGAACAACTGGCGGCCCTGCAGGCACGCGCCGATGCGCTGGCTGCCGATATTGTGGCGCTGAACACCCGCGTCGGTGCGGTGGAACAGCGGCCTGGCAGCAGCGGCGACGCGGCAAGCCTCGCTGCCCTGACACAGCGCGTGACCGACCTGGAGAACGCCTTGCGCAATACGGCGCCCGCTACACCCGGAAGCACCACAACCGCGGCCCCCGAAGGCTTGAGCACATCGGTGACCAACCAGGCGCGCCAGCTGGCCAACGTCACGGCCCGTGTCGCCACGCTGGAAGCGGCCATCGGCAATATCGCCAAGCTGGAAGACCTGGCCCAGCGGCTGACCAGCCTGGAAGGCAAGAGCGCCGAGGCCAACAGCGTGCTGGCCTTAAACGAGCGCATCACGTCGCTGGAAAAACGTGACGCGGTCGCAGCCACCGCCCTGGTGCTGGCCACCGCGCAATTGCGCGAGGCCGTGGACAGCGGACGCAACTATGCCGTGGAACTGGAAACCGTGTCGCAGTTGGCCGCGCGCGCCGATGTGGCCTTTGATGCAACCGCCTTGAAAACCGATGCCGCCAAGGGCCTGGCCCGCGCCGACGACCTGAAAGCCGCCTTCCCCGACACAGCCACCGTCATCGTGCGCGCGGGCGCACTGCCGGACGCCACCACGGGCTGGTTCCGGCGCATGCTGGACCGCGTTTACGCGATTGTCAGCGTGCGGCCCTTCGGTACGCTGGAAGGAAATTCGGTGGGCGCCATCGTCGCGCGCGCCGAGCAGGCCGTGATCAACGACAACATCGCGCAAGCGGTGACCGAGCTTGAAACCCTGACGGGGCCGGCGAGTGACGCGGCGCAAGTATGGCTGATCCCGGCGCAGACGCATGTGACCGCGCAGAAAACGCTGAATGATCTGGCCGCGCGCAGTGTGGGGGCCATGAGCGCGCTCAACCGCACCCAGCCAGCACCTGCGCCTACACCCGCAGCGGAGCTCAACACGCCATGACCCGCGTTGTGCTGTTCGTGGCGGCCGTTGTGGCCGCCGTTGTGGCGGCGGTGTGGTTCGCCAACAACCCCGGCGATGTCACTGTTGTGTGGCAAGGCTGGCGGCTGGATACCTCGGTGGCCATTCTGCTGGTGCTGATGGCCGCCGTTGTGCTGGCATTTCTGGCATTAGCGAAAATCATCGCCGTCATCAGCGGCACGGCCAAGGGATTGGCGGCGGCCCGGCGCGAACGGCGCATCAATCAGGGCATCAAGGCTTTGGGCTTCGGCTTTGCCGCGGCCCACGCCGGACAGCCCCTGGCCGCGCGCCGTTACGCCAAGGAAGCCGCTGCTTTGTTGGAGGATAACGCCGCCACCGACATGCTGCGCGCGCAGGCCGCCACCGCCAACGATGACGGGGCGAGCTTGCGTAACGTGGCCCTGAGCCTGTTGGAACGCCCCGAGACGGAACTGGCGGCTTTGCGCGATCTGGCCGCCCGCGCCATGAAAGACGGCGATGTGGTGGGTGCCTTGAACTACGCCAAGCGTGCGCTCGGCCGCCGCGATGCGCCGCGCTGGGCCTTGGACATGGTGCTGGACCTCGACATGGCGCAAGGCCGTTGGGCCGATGCGCTGGCCATTCTGGACGGCAGGGCCGCGCGCGACCGCTACAATGCCGACGAATACAAAAAACTGAAAGCCGCCGTGCTGACCTTCAGCGCCGAGCAGGCCCTGGCCGACGGCGACGGCAAGCTCGCCGAAAATCATGCGCGCAAGGCCATGGACCTGGGGGCAGGCGAGGCCGCGCTGTTGTGCCATGCCCGCGCGCTGAAACTGCAAGACAAGTACCGCGGCAGCTTGAAAGAGTTGGAAAAAGCCTGGACCACGGAACCATCGGCGGCCTTGCTGCGCACGTATCTGGATCTGGTGTCGGACGAAACGCCGCTGGATCAGGCCCGGCGCGTCGAAAAGCTGGTGAGCGATACGCCCGACCACCCCGAAAGCCGTCTGGCCCTGGCCGAAGTTTCTTTACGCGCACAACTGTGGGGGCAAGCCCGCAACCGTTTGTCGCCTTTGTTGGGCGACAACGTGGCCCCGGCGCTGCATGCCCGCGCCGCGGTGCTGATGGCCGAACTGGAAACCGCCGAGCGCAACGACCCCGCCGCCGGAGCCCAGTGGCTGAAGCGGGCGCTGGACCGCGCTGGATCGGGACTGCCAAGCCCGGCGGCTGCACCAAAGTCCGTCAGCGCGGTTTTAGCTTAGGCGTATTTAGCGGCTGTTGCCGCCGCTAGGGCTTTTGTCTCATCCGACATCATGGGTGCCGTCAACGCTGCATCGCCCAGCACCGGATAAACCCCGCGCGGGCGGAATAATTGATAGTGCCACCACTCGTTACTGAAGAAGTCCCACCCAGCGGCGGTCATCAGGCCCAACAGCAGCAGCCGGTTGCGCTGGGCCTCGGTGGAAATCTCGGTGGTGGCGTGGTGCGACAGCGGCGTGAAGGCATCAAAGCCCGTGCCCATGTCCAGCTCGCGGCCCGCCCCGTCGATGAGCGTTAAATCCACCGCCGCGCCCATGGAATGGGGCGACCCGCGCTTGGGGTCCGCCAGAAAATCGGGGTCGGGCGTATGGGCCCACAACACCCACTGGGCCTCGGACGGGCGGAAGGCATCGAAAATCTTCAGACGCAGGCCATGCGGCTTGGCGAGAGCCACGGCACGCTTTAGTAACGTGGCGGCGTCGGCATGAAGGTAACACCCTGGCCGGCTGTAGACCGGCTTGCCGGTGAAATTGTCGGCCGTGGCGTAAGCAATGTAGAATTCCACATCGAAGTCGGATGCGGTGATCTCGACCAAGGACATCGTCAAAGTGCTTTCCGTTTTTTCCGCTGAACACCATGCATCAATTGCGCCCGCCGCTCAATCGGGAGGCGCACGTTGAAAATTCTGGTGTTCGATACGGCGCTGGGCGCATGCACCGTGGGCGTTGTGCGGGACGGCACGGTGCTGGCCGCCGAAAGTGCGGTCATGGCCCAGGGCCACGCCGAGGCGCTGATGCCCATGATCGCGCGCGTGATGGCCAAGGCAAACACGACCTACACTAACCTGGACCGCATAGCCGTGACCGTGGGCCCTGGTTCGTTTACGGGTTTGCGTGTGGGTATTTCTACCGCGCGAGGACTGGCCATGGCGGCGGGTAAGCCCGCCGTAGGCCTGACCACGACGGAAGTGCTGGCCGCACATGTTGCGAACGCCGGGACGCGCATCATGGCCGTGATCGACAGCAAGCGCGGCGATGTGTTTGCGCAGCTGTTTGCGCCCAATGGCACGGAAGCATCGCCCATCGTGAACCTGCCCGACGATGCTTTAGCGGCCTGGTGCGGACCTGGACCTGTATTGTTGGTGGGCGATGCCGCCGACCGTGCGGCCAAAGTGATCGGACACGCGCAGCTTTCCAACGCCAGTTCCATCTGCACCGTCGAAGCCATGGCCGTGCTGGCCGCAACACGCGCGCCGATACCGCAAGGGCCTGTACCTGTTTATGCGCGCGCG
>JAEUKM010000164.1 GCA_016793085.1 Rhodospirillaceae bacterium | reverse complement strand
CGGTCGACAGAACCGAGAGGCCGGTGGTCGCCAGGCCCTTGATCTGGGTCGTGGACAGGTTGCCCAGTTGAACGGTGTTCAGCACCTGGAACTGGGTCGAGGTGAGGTAACCCAGTTCGGTCGACTCAAACTCCGCCAGTTGCGTCGTGTTGAACGCCGCAAGCTGGGTGGTCGGTATCGACTGGATGAACGTGCGTGACAGAGTCACGGGCGCCTAGCTCCTCAACCCTTTGGGTACTGAGGGGCCACTATTGGCCGGGATGGTTAACAAAAGGCTTCGTGGGGGCGCTTTTAAAGTACGACTCAAGCCTTTGTTATTATTTGCGAAAATTACTTATCCTCGGGTATCGCCTGAGGGCAAAAAATGCCTATATGGCCCCCTCGGTCTTTTCCTTGACCGACTCTGGCCGGGGCGGTACCTCCCCGCCCTCGGGAACCCCCATTCCGGACCCCTCAACTGATGGCCGATCTGAACTCTCTTGGACTGCCCAAGCCTCCGCAAAAGACGCGGGTGGTGGTCGCCATGTCGGGCGGGGTCGACAGTTCGGTGACGGCAGGAATCCTGGCTGAACAGGGTTACGACGTGGTGGGCTTCACCATGCAGCTTTACGACCACGGGGCCGCCACGGCCTCGTCCAAGTCGTGCTGCGCCGGACAGGACATTTACGACGCCAAGCGCGTGGCCGACCGCCTGGGCATTGCCCACTATGTTCTCGACTACGAAAACACCTTCCAGAAAGACGTCATCGAGAAGTTCGCCGACAGCTACGTTTCCGGCGAAACGCCCATCCCGTGCGTGCTGTGCAATCAGACCGTGAAGTTCCGCGACCTGTTGAAGGCCGCGCGCGACATCGGTGGCGACTGTCTGGCCACCGGCCATTACGTGCAGCGGGTGATGGGAGCGAACGGCCCCGAAATGCACCGCGCGGTGGATCCCGACCGGGACCAGAGTTATTTCCTGTTCGCCACAACGCGCGACCAGCTGGATTACTTACGCTTTCCCTTGGGCGGCCTCTTGAAGCCCGAAGCGCGCGCCATCGCCAAGCGTATTGGTTTATCGGTTGCCGAAAAACCCGACAGCCAGGACATTTGCTTCGTGCCCCAGGGCAGCTACATGGATGTCGTGAAAAAGCTGCGCCCCGAAGCCGAACGGCCGGGCGAGATTGTCCACGTCGACGGCCGCGTGCTCGGCCACCACAAGGGCATCGGCGGCTATACCATCGGCCAGCGCCGGGGCCTTGGCATTGGCGGCGAAATAGATCCGCTCTACGTGGTGCGTATCGACCCGAGTGCTGGCCAGGTAATTGTGGGCGCAAGGCAGGATCTGTTGCGCCAGTCTTTCGGTTTGCACGATGTGAACTGGCTGGGCGCGGGCGTTGGCATTCCGGCCGATGGCGTGCGCGTGGCCGTGAAGATGCGCAACACCCAGTCTCCTCTCAATGCGATGGTGCTGCCGGGCGAGAAACCCGGCACTGCGAATGTGGTGCTGGACGAGCCGGAAACCGCCGCCGCACCGGGCCAGGCATGCGTGTTCTATGACGGCGAACGTGTTTTGGGCGGCGGCTGGATCGCGCGCGACGACGCCAAGGCCTTCGTGCCGCACAATCAGCGCAACGTCAAAGCCGCCGCGGTGTGACGGATCGCTTTGGCGTGCATGCCGGAGGGAGAAGCGATGTACCTGTCAAACCCGATGATTCTGCAGCGCCTGATCGCGGTGCCGTTCCTGGTGCTGGGGGCGTGGTGCCTGCTGTTGCCGGGCATGGTGGAAACGCTGACCCTGCGGCCCGAGCACCAGATGAACACCACCGCCAGCCGCCTTTTCATCGGCTGCTTCGGCGCGCAAGCGGTGCTGTCGGGACTATTCGCGTTCTTCAGCCGCTTCACGCGCACCACGTTTCTGGTCTACGGCGTGGCGCTGCTGCCGTTCTTCTGGTTCAACTACTACTTCGTGTTCGCCGAGCCTGTGTTCAACGGCTGGCTGGCGCTCGACTTCGGTGCCAACGTCGTCATGCTGGCGCTGTGCGTGCAGGGCTGGCGCGTTACGCCGCCGGAGAAATAAGGCTCGTGGAAAGTGGGGGTAAATGGTAGCGCGGGAGGGATTTGAACCCCCGACCAACGGATTATGATCCCGCTGCTCTACCCCTGAGCTACCGCGCCATACTCGTTTTCCGCGCCCATGAGGTGCCGCGCGGAAGGCGGCTTATTTACGAGCCGCCTAAGGGAAAGTCAAACGGGCGTTTTCTGCCTATAAAACAATGTATTACGGCGGCTCTGGGTAGCGTTTTGAGCCGCTATCGGGGCCGGGCTGCGCCGCGTGAGGCCTTGGCGTGCAAGGCGGCCCAATGGCGCTCGCCGGTGGCGATGGCCTTCAGGGCGGCGGCCGGGCCATGCCAGCCCAGGAACTTCAGCTTCTTCTCGGTCAGCACCACGGCATCGCTGAAAAACTGTTCCAGTTTCGCTTTCATTGCGCGGTTGAGCGTGTAGGGATCGTCAGCCACGGCCGTCACCGGCTGCAGGATGAAGCGGTCGTTGCGCTGTGTGGCGCGGTTCTCGGTCTGGGCGATGTTCAGCACGCCCATCACCTTGCAGCGGATCACCGTGCCCGGCGGGCACGCCGCCGAGTGCAGCACCATGGCGTCCAAGGGGTCGCCGTCGGCCCCCGCCGTGCCCGGAATGAAACCCCAGTCGAACGGGTAACTTAAGCCCGCGCGCAAAGGCCGGCCGTAGGTGAAAGCCCCCAGGCCGGCGTTGTACTTGCACTTCGCGTTCATGCCGCGCGATGTCTCGACGACGACATGGATGCTGCCGCCTTTGCCGCGCGCTGGAATGGCTTCAAGGTTCGTCATGGGCGCTATTTATGCCGGATAAACAGCGGATTATGTGTATATTTTTGCACGAACTTTTGCGTCTGCGAAGAAACACGTCACAGTTGAATTTTCTGCAAAAACGTACTCAGATCACCGAGGCAGGATATCGATAGGCAAACAGCAACCGCGGCCGCGCAAGGCCGCACAGGTGGTGGCCCGATGCGATGGTCGCGCAGAGTGCTGTCTATGCTGGCGCCGGCGGTCGCGGTGCTGGGAATTGGGCTGAGTTTGGTCCTATGGCAGGCGTTGGAGCGCGGCCAAGCCCGGAACCTGCAGGCGCTGCTGCACTTGCGGCTTTATGCCTACACCAAGCTGGTCGACACGCGTATGGAAGGCGTGCAGTCCTCGCTGTCCCGCATGGGCAACCGGTGGGCAGTTCTTCAGCGTACGCCGCGCCTGGCCTGGGGCACTGATGCCAAAGCGATCCTGACGGATCACCCGCAACTGGAGGAAATCCAGTGGGTCGATGCCGGGCTTGTGCGGCGCTGGTCTGTTTCCCGCGACGCCGAAGCGTGGGACATGAACCAGCCTTATGATCGCCAAGCCCTTGTGGCGGCGGGCTTTGATATTGCGACTCTGCCTCATAGCCGTGCGCCGCGCGTCCTCAACCTCGCGGCGGATGCGTCGGGTGTTTATTACGCCGACATTCTTGTTGCGCTGTGAGTGGGCAGCGCATTCGACGGCCTGATCGTCGGACGGCTGAATGTCACGCGGCTGCTGGACAGTGTCTACGATGAAGCCGGCGTGGTTTCGGCCCTGTCGGTGTCGCATGAAAACGACCCGCTCTTTACGCGCCAGCGCACGGACAAGGCCGAAGACGCCGAACTCGCCGTTAGCGGAACAATCAGCCTGCATGGCTATACGCTGCAAACCAGGCTGCACCCGACAGTGCAGTTCATCGACGACAACCGTGCGCCGTGGCTTGATCTGGCGCTGGCGGCGGCCCTGGTGCTGACGGCGTTGCTGTCGCTGTTAACTCACCTGTGGCAACGCATTTACTTGGCCAGGCGCGCGTTGCACCAGACCGAGACCGCCCTGCAGGTCAGCGAAGACGAGGTGCGCGAGCATCGCGCGCATCTGGAAACCGCCTATAACGCGGCCCCCTTCGGCATTTGCTTTCTCGATTTGAATTACCGCTACATCAGCATCAATGAACGGCTGGCTGCGTTCAACCGCGTTCCGGCCAAAGACCACATTGGCCGCACGCTGCGCGAATTGCGCCCCGAAGCCGCCGACCAGTTGGAAACGGTTCTGAAGTACGTCGCCGCATCCGGGCAGCCGGTCGAGAACGTCGAGTTGCAGGCGATCGATCACACCAAGCAGGGGCAATTGCGCCATTGGCTGTGCTCATACCACCCAGCGCGGGACGATCAGGGCCGCATGGTCGGCTTTGTGGTGTCGATCCTGGACATCACCAGCCTGAAGGAGGCCGAAAGCGAAAAGCAGACGCTGGCCGACCAACTGCATCAGGCGCAGAAGACCGAAGCCCTGGGAAGGCTGACGGGCGGCATCGCGCACGACTTCAACAACATGCTGGGTGTGATTTTGGGCACGCTGGAGTTCGTCTCGGACCGCGTCACCGACGCTGCGCTGAACCCGCTGATCGAAAGAATCCGCAAAGCCGCCGAACGCGCGGGCGACTTGACGCAGCGGCTTCTGGCGTTCGCGCGCCAGCAACCCTTAAACCCGCGCCTGGTGGATGTGGCCGATGTCATCGGCAATCTTGCGAAGCTGCTGGTGCGCTCGATTGACGAGACCATCGACATCCGCTGTGTCACGACCGCCGATCTGTGGAAGGCCGAGGTGGACCCCTCGCTGCTGGAGTCCGCGCTGCTGAATCTGGCGATCAATGCGCGCGACGCCATGCCGGACGGCGGCAAGCTGACCATCGAGGCGGGCAACGTCACCCTGGATGAAGGCTATGCCGCCGAAAATTACGACGTGGCGCCCGGCGATTACGTGATGGTCTCGGTGACCGACACCGGCACCGGCATGCCGCCTGAAATCGCGAAAAAAGCCTTCGAGCCGTTCTTCACCACCAAGGAAGTCGGCAAGGGCAGCGGGCTCGGCCTCAGCATGGTCCAGGGTTTCATCAAGCAATCTCACGGCCATGTGAAAATCTACAGTGAGCTGGGCCAGGGCACAGTGGTAAAGTTGTACATCCCGCGCGCATCGGCTGGCGCGGTGGAGGATGAGCGCGGCGGCACGGAAGCGCTGGCGCGGGGTTCGGAAGTGATCCTGGTGGTCGAGGACGACGAAATGATGCGCGACACCGCCGTGCTTCTGCTCGGCTCGCTGGGCTACAAGACCATCGTGGCCAACAGCGGCGTGGCCGCGCTGCCCATTATTGAATCCGACACGGCGATCGATCTGCTCTTTACCGATATCGTCATGCCGGGCGGCATTGACGGCGCGGCCCTGGCCGAGAAGGCCCGAGCGCTCAGGCCCGGGTTGAAGGTGGTCTATTCGTCCGGCTACACCGACAACGCCATCACGCACCAGGGCCGCTTGCCGCAGGGCACGTATCTGGTGCAGAAGCCTTACCGTCGCGCGGACCTGGCCCGTAAAATACGAGATGCGATAGACACGCCGTTATAGGGGAATAGAAGAGTTGCGCGTTATTCTGGCCGACGACCATAGCCTAGTGCGCGACAGCCTGCGTCAATACGTCGGGCTTTTGGCCGATGGCGTGGATATCATCGAGGCGGGCGGGCTTGATGAGGTGATGGCCTTCGCAGGGAGACAGCCGGCACCCGACTTGATCCTGCTTGATCTGCATATGCCAGGTATGAACGGCGTGGCCAGCATCGCCGACGTGCGCCGCGCGTTCGCCAGTCCGCCCATCGTCATCATCTCTGGCAACATCGACAGCAGCGTAATTGCCGGGGCGTTGCGCAACGGGGCCAACGGCTATATCCCCAAGACGATGCCCGGCAAATCGCTGGTCACGGCGCTGCGCCTGGTGCTGAACGGCGAAACCTATGTACCCATCGCGCTGATCGAACAGGGGGCGGTAGCCTCCTCCGCGGTCCCCGCAGTAGCCGCACCGGCGCAACCGCAAAGTGGGCTGTCGATCTTAAGCGCACGCGAATCAGCCGTGCTGCGCCTTCTGATCGCCGGGAAAAGCAACAAGGAGATCGCCCGCGAACTGGATTTGCAGGAAGTGACCGTGAAGGTGCATTTACGCAACGTCTACCGCAAAATCCGCGCGGCCAACCGCACCGAGGCCGTGCGGATCGCCCTGTCCCAACAGGGGATCGAGGAGTGGCTGAAGGGCGCATCCGCGGGCTAACGGCTTCTCCATTTCATTCTCGTTCACATTCTAGCTCCGCCCGTCCTATGATGGCCGCTTGGGTTTGGCGCTGCTGATTTAAGGCAAACGTGCTTCAGGTTTTTTCTTCCAGCCGCTGGATGCGGCCCACGGCATTCTGGGCGGCGCTGTCGGTTCTGGCGGCCCTGACAGCGGCCTTTATCGCCTGGACGGGCGTGGGCGTGCTGAGTGCCGCCGGACTACTGCTGATTTTCGCTGTGCTGGTGATGAAGCCGCCACGCAACATGATGGAACGGTGGATCATCTCGGCGCCGTTGTGGGTGCTGGCGTTGGCGCTGGTGGCGGCGGCCTTGCTGTTCCTGCGCCCGCCCGCCATGCCCTCGATCCAGACCTATCTGATGCATGTGGGCCTGCGCCTGGCCGTGGATGCCGAGCGCGCGCCCGATGATTTTGCTTCCTTGCGCCGTCCGGTGGATGTGGCCGCCAACCGCAAGCCGTGGCTACGTGGTGGTGTCGAGCGGCAGCCCGTGTTGGCGCCGGTGCCGGGCGAATGGCTGGTGCGCGGCGGCAGCGTGCCCAGCGGGTCGGCGATTTTATGGATGCATGGCGGCCATTATGTCAGCGGCCACCCCGCGACGACACGGGCCATCGCCATGGATATGGCGGCCAAGACTGGCGTTGCCGTGTTCTCGGTGCAGTACCGCCTGGCGCCTGAAAATCCGTATCCGGCGGCGCTGGATGATGTGAAAGCCGCCTATGCCTGGCTGCTAAAGGAAGGCTTCAGGCCGCAGCGCATTGTCGTGGGCGGTGAATCCTCGGGCGCCGGGCTGGCGCTGGCCTTGGCGCTGTCGCTGAAGGCCGAGGGTCAAGCGCTGCCGGCGGCCATTGTCGCCGTGTCGCCGTGGGTGGATTTGGCCAACGCCGGCGATTCC
>JAEUKM010000117.1 GCA_016793085.1 Rhodospirillaceae bacterium | reverse complement strand
CGATTCTAACATTCGTAAAGGTGCCTCCAGAAACGGGATACGAATGTTAGAATCGGACCACTAGGTACAGGATGCCGCCGCGGCGGCGCAGCTTACAAGTCTGTATGTCAAATCTGTGGCGGGCTTTAAGGCCTCTGCCGCTGGCCCGGGGCTTTACGATTTGATGACTTAACGCTTCACCCCGAAGGCGCCGATCACATTCACGCCTGTCTTTGTCATGGCGAACGAACCCGCCGCCTCGATGGCGTTGGGGCCATAGAAAATGCCGCTGAACTGGCCGGTGGCGCCGGTCAGGTCTACGGCATCGGTGCCGCTGCTGGCCAGGGTTGCCGCCATGCCGGTGAAGGTGTTGCCGGAATAAGTGCCGCTGCCGAAGACCATGGTGCTGAGGGTGCCGGTGGTGGCGGGTGTGGCAATGTTGGTGGTTGTAATGTTGGTGACCGAGCCGCTGATGGTGCGGGCGGCGAAATCGGTGTTGAAGGTGGCCGTGCCGCTGAAGCTGACGTTGGTGGCGGTGTTGCCGGTGATGACAAAGCCCGTGGCGTTGCCGCTGAAGTTGCCGCCGCCCATCGTCGGCAGGTTGGACAGGACCGTCGGCGTGCCCGTGGCGAACACGCCGACGCCGCGCAAGGTGATGACCGATTCAATGCGCGTCCAGGCGCCGTAGGTGGAATAGGTCAGGGTCGAGGCTGCGCCGCTGGTGAAAATGGTGGTGATGGGCACCAGGCCCAGGCCCGAGCCCGCGCACGAGGTGATGCAACTGCGGTAGGTGTTGGTGCCGGTGATATCGCCCGAGCCCGTGCGTGTGTCGTACTGAACGGTGCCCTGGCTTAAGGTCATATTCAGACCCGTGGTGGTGCGCTGGAAGGTCAGCGCCGGGTTTGCTTCAACCGTCGGGGTGGTTCCGGAAATGCTGATGATCTCCAGACCCTGGTGCGCAACGGGCGTGAACGTGACTTGGGTGGTGAAAGCGGCCAGGGGGTCGGCGGGGCAGCCCGAGCCGCCCCGGTTGGGCCCGGCGGTCAGGCCCGGCGTTTCGGGTGCCAGCGGCCCGGTGGTGACACCCACGCTGGCGCCGCAGCCCGACAGCGCGAATGCACAAAGCAGGTGTGTGAATGCGTGTTTCATCGGGCCGGCTCCTCAAAAACGCGGAAGATGATTAAGATTTAAGCGCCGAATGATCTAGCGCAAAGTTTCGCGCACTTTTCCAATCACTTTCAGCACTAACGTCGCCGCGCGCTGATCCGTTGCGCTTTTATAGTTTGCGCTGACCTCGGTTTCAAAGGCGTTAAGGGCCGCCTGCTTGGCTTCCAGAGGCCGCTTGCCCAGGTAAGCCGTCAGCCACTGCGACACGGCCTTGGGGTCCGGGCGGTCCTTGGCCATGCCCATCATGGTTTGAACGGCGTCGGTCATGCCTGCTCGTCCTGTTGCATTTTCTTGAACGGGCCCCAGTCTTCCAGCGCTTCGATGCGCTCGGCGACCAGTTCGCGTTCTTCCTCCAGGAAGCGGGCCACGGCGGCGCGGAACGACGGATCGGCGATCCAGTGCGCGGAGTAGGTGGCGCGCGGCAAGTATCCGCGCTGGATTTTGTGTTGGCCTTGCGCGCCTGCTTCCACCCAGTCCAATTTGTTGGCGATGGCGAAATCGATGGCGCGGTAGTAGCACGTCTCGAAATGCAGGAAGGGGTAATCGACAATGCCGCCCCAGTTGCGCCCGAACAGCGTATTCCCGCCTAGCAGATTGATCGCGCCGCACACGGGCTTTTCGTTCTCAAAACCCATCATCAACACAACAGCTTCCGGCATGCGTTCCGACAACAGCGCGAAGAACTCGCGGGTCAGGTACGCCTGGCCCCACTTGCGGTCGGAGGTGTTGGTGTAGAAACGGTAGAACGCATCCCAGTGATGCGCCTTTACGTCCGCACCCACCAGCGTCTCGATACGCACGCCGCAACTGTTGGCGCGTTCGCGCTCTTTGCGGATGTTCTTGCGCTTGCGTGACGACAGCGCGTTCAGGAAATCGTCGAAGCTGCCGTAGCCTTCGTTCTTCCAGTGGTACTGCTCGCCGATGCGGGGCAGGAAACCGGCCTCGGCCAGCAATTTCTGCTCGGGCGCGGTCGGGAATGTCACATGCACCGACGAAATGCGCCGCTGGTGCGCCAGTTGCACCATGGCGTCGATCAGGCCGCGTTGCAGATCGCCGCTCAAGGCATCGTCCAGGTCGTCTCGCACCATCAGGCGCGGGCCGGTGACGGGCGTGAAGGGCACGGCGCATTGAAGCTTCGGATAGTAGCGTCCGCCCGCGCGCTGATAGGCGTTGGCCCAGCCGTGGTCGAACACATACTCCCCATACGAGTGCGCTTTCAGATACAGCGCCGCGCAGGCAATCAGACGCCCACCGTCGTCCTTGATCAGAATGTGCTGCGGCTGCCAGCCTTCCTGCGCCGAGACGGATTTGGAATCCTCCAGCGCGCTATAGAAGGCATGCCGCACGAAGGGGTTGGCGTCGGGCTGCATTTGTCCCGCGCAGGCGTCCCAGTCGGCGGCGTTAGCAGCGTGGATGGTGTTCACCACCTCGGCCGTCAAACCATCCTGGTCGCGTTCGTCGTTCATGCATGAATCTCAGGTGTCATCCCCGCGAAAGCGGGGATCCATGTGCCGAAATGCTCTGTCAGCATATTTAGCTCGATGGACCCTCCACGGGTCGCGCGAAGCGCGCGCCCGAGGACAGGCTCCTCAAGTCCGGGGTGACAAGTTGAGTTTGAGGAGCTGCTCATGCTCGACTAAGCCACCTCTAAAACCGCTTCCACTTCCACCGGGGCGTTGCGGGGCAGCGAGGGCGCGCCGACAGCCGCGCGCGAATGACGCCCGGCATCGCCGAACACCTGCACCATGGTATCGGACGCGCCGTTGATCACCTGAGGGTGCTGGGCGAAGCCGGGCGTGCAGGCGACAAAGCCGGTCAACTTCACCACGCGCGTCACCTTGTCCAGGTCGCCCCCCAGGGCGGCCTTGGCCTGGGCGACGATGTTCAGCGCGCACAGCCGGGCGGCCTCGGTGGCCTGATCGACCGAGACCGTGTCGCCCACCTTGCCCTCCAGCGCCACAACCCCCTCTTTCAGGGGCAACTGGCCGGAAATGAACAGCAAATTGCCTGTGCGCACGGCGGGCACATAATTGGCGATGGGGCTGGCCGCACCCGGCAGCGTAATGCCCAGCTCGGCGAGGCGTTTATCGACGATTCCCATGATAAATGCAGTCCTCTTATGCGTATTGCGGGTCTTTTCCCCAGGCGGGGCAATGTGGTAGTCAGCCCACCCTTGACGCTCTCACCTTACGATGCCGCAACCCGCCCGGACCAGTCCGGATCGCGCCACACCGGCAAAAGTTGGGGCAAAAGCACAGGCAAAAGAACGAATGGCCAAAGAAAAACTGTCCCTGCCCAAAAGCCGCATCAAGGT
>JAEUKM010000103.1 GCA_016793085.1 Rhodospirillaceae bacterium | reverse complement strand
CTGAGCCACACGGCGTATGGATCGGCGTGTGCGCCCGGAAGCGCGCGCCAGGGCATGACGCGCCGGTGACGGTCGTACCAGGCCAGTAATTTCTGCGCGAGGACGGACGTTTTTGTGCGTGCGGGCGCTTTTTTACGAACAGGCACGGGGGTGCGGCCTTAAAGTAACTTGCGGCGGGTCGGACACTCGATCATCTTTCCGCTTATACGGTTGAGAGTGAGCCGCGACCAGTGCCAGAGTCTTCGTGTCAAAGCCCGCGCCCATGCCCGCGTCAAAAAAACCAAGTTCAACCGGGGCCTCACGTTATGGCCGCCCGGCGACGATCGGCGCGTTATCGGGCAAGCTGGCCAGCCCTGTTCTCGATAAGCGCGGTTTTGCCAGCGGGGCCGTCATCGGCCGCTGGCCCGAGATCGTCGGGCATGAGTTGGCGGCCTTCGCCGTGCCCCTGGAAATCAAGTTCCCGCGCCACCGCAACGACCGCGCCACCCTGGTGCTGCAGGTCGCCAGCGGGGGAGCGGCCACGCTATTGCAGCTCAAAACGCCGCAACTGCTGGAACGGATTAACCGTTTCTTAGGGTATGAGGCCCTGAGCCGGGTTGAGTCCCACCAGGGGCCCCTGCCGCGACGGGCCAAGGCCAAACCGGCCCCGGAACCGGCCCTGACGCCCGAGGACGAGAGCCGCATAAACCAAAAAGTTAAGAATATTGTGTCATCTGACTTGAGAGTCGCGCTTGAGAAGCTGGGGGCAGCGGTCGCCCGGCGCAACCGCAGCGGCGGCAAGAGCGAGCCTTAGAACCGATTATAGCCGTGGGGAATGCTGAAAATGGCGATGAAATCAAAAAGCGGCCTGTGGAGCACCGTGGCGGCGTTATGCTTTGTCTCCGCCAGCGCCCAGGCGCAGAACATCGGCGGCATTTTCCGCGACGACGTCTTTTCGGAAGCGACTTCGCTCGCCAGCGACCTGATGGACTCGATGATCCCGGGTGTGACCAACGTGCGCATCGGTTTGGGTCCGGTGCTGGCCACCGACTATGAAGGCAGCGACCATTACGATGTGCGCCTCGCCCCGCTGATTTCGCTGCGCTACAAGGACCTGATCCAGGTCGACAACAACCAGATCCGCCTGAACCTGTTCGGCGGCACCAACGCACTTTTTGAATCCACCAACTTCCGCGCCGGCCCCCTGGTCAGTGTGGATTTCGGCCGCGATGAAAGCGATTCCCTTGACCTCACGGGTCTTGGCAACATCGGCACCAGCTTTGAAGTGGGCGGGTTCGCCAGCTACACCATGGGCCCCTTGCGCTACCGTGTGCGCATGCGCCACGACGTCGCCAGCGGGCACAACGGTTTGCTGGGCGATTTCGACATCAGCCTGGCGGTCTACCGCTCCAAGATGTTCAGCGTGGGCTCGCGCATCGGCACCACCTGGGCCGATGGCCGCTATCTGCGTACCGTGTTCGGCATCAACGCCGCTCAGGCCGCGGCTTCGGGGCTGGCACCCTACGCGCCGACTTCGGGCTTCAAAGACATTTCGCTGTCGGTCGGCGGCGAGTTCAAGGTGACGCCCAGCTGGGCGATCATCGTCAACGGCGGCGTGCAGCGCCTGATGAGCAAAGCCAAGAACAGCCCGCTGGTGGCCACGCGCGGCAGCGCCAACCAGTTCACCCTGGGCGCCTACGCGGCCTTTGCGTTCTGAGTAACTTGTCAGTCCGCGCCGGCCCGCTGGCGGTGGCCCATGGTGCAGGATTGCCACAGTGATTAAGATACCGCCGCGGGCGCCTGGACCTGCCCTACATTTTCCATATTCAGGTCGAACATAGCAGTATGCAGACGGCCACCCTCAGGGCGGGAACATACGCAGTGACGTCGATGATGGTCTTGGGCCTTTTGGCCCTGGGCCCTCGGGCTTTTGGCCAGGAAGTAGGAAGCAGCCCGGACGTCAGCCCCAAGGACGCGGCCAAGGGCCAGGCCAAGCCCAAAGACGCCCCCAAGGACGCGAATGATCCTGGTTATGTGCTGGAACAGAACCCCGGCCGTCTGCCCGAGACGACCAATCAGTGCATTTTCTTCCGCACGCTGTACGACTGGAAGGCCCTGAACAACTCGAACCTCATCGTCTGGGCCCCCACGCGCAACCACCCCTACCATCTGCAATTGGACCGCCCCTGCTTCGGTCTGCGCTTTGCCCACTCCATCGGCTTCACATCGCGGGATTCGCGCCTGTGCGGCTACGGCGGCGATTCCGTGCTGGTGGAAAGCGGCGGCGGCCGGCCCGACCGCTGCCCCATCGGCGCCATCACCAAGCTGACGGAAGAATCCCTGAAATCCCTCTTGGAGCAGGCGCCGGGCCGCAAATCCGGCGACAAGACCGGCGACAAGCGCGCCGACGAGTAAGCCGCTCCGCGCCCCGCAAACGAAAACGCCCGGCTGCAACAGCCGGGCGTTTCGTTGTCGATAACAGCCTGAGCTTAGAAGCGGTAGAGCAGCGTGGCCCCGATTTGACGCTTGCGCGGCGCGCCTACGCGGAAGTCGCGGAAGAACGTGAAGCGCAGGGGTTGACCCGCAAAAGTCGTGATCGGATCGGGGATCAGCAGCGGCGCATTGAAGTTAAACAGACGGGTAATAACCAACGGCGTGCGGTCTTGCAGTGCGTTGTTCACGAAGAACGTCATGCTCCACGCCCCGGTTTCGACGCCAGCGCGAATGTTCAAAAGATACGAATCGCCCGTTCTGGCCAAATTGTGGGTCTGATCGAAGCGGTTGCCTTCATAAGTCAAGTCGGACCGCAAGAAGGCATCCATTGTATTATTCACCGGCATCCGGAAGTTTCCGGTCAGGATCAGCTGGTGGGCCGGCGTTTGCGGAATCTTGTTGCCGGCAGTCTGCCCATTCGAGTCGCCTTGGGTCGCTTCGTTGCCGATGCGGCCATCGGTGTCGCGCAGGTTCTGTTCGTTTTCGTCGATGTAATCGCGAATTTCGGCTTCGTTGTACGCGTATCCAATACGGAAATCGAAGTACTCGTTGGCGCGAACCGACGCATCCAACTCGAGCCCGCGGACGCGCGACTTACCGGCGTTCACCAAACGCGCGGCCGTTGTAAACGTGCCGTTGGTTTGCTGAATCGGGAACCCGTTGGTCAAAGCCTGGTTGGACCAATCAATCCAGAACACCGAGGAACTGACGTTGACGCGGTTATCAACCAAGGCGCCCTTGTAACCCAGCTCATAGCTCCATGAGGTTTCTTCGTCGTAGTTCTGGGCGTTGGCGGCAAAGTACGCCGCCAGAGATGCCGCAGTGATGTTGGTGGGCACAACGTTGTACGCGGCCGGTTTGTTGCCGCGGGCAATTGTTCCGTAGACGTTAGAGTCGTCGTTCAATTCGTAACGCAGTGTTCCGCGCGGCAGGAACGTCTTCGTGGTCTTCGAATCGTCCACTATTCCGTCGCGCGTGAAATCGGCGCTGATCTTGTCTTCCTGATAGCGGCCTTCGAAGGACGCGGTTAAGTCCTCGGTCAATTCGCCTTCGAGCAATCCGAACACAGCGAAGTTGCGGACATTACTGGCATCGTCGTTGAATACGCCATTGACGGTGATTTGACCCAAGTTGGCCTGAACAACGCTGACGTTGCGGGTAAATCCGCTGCCGTTGCCTTCTTTGTAGTAGTACCCGCCGAACAGACCGCGGACGGGCTCTTCTTGCGGGCTCGAGACACGGAACTCTTGCGACCAGTCATGTACGGACGAGCGGCCGCCTGAAAGCGTGGTAATGGCGGCGCGGCGCACGCCGTCGACAAAGCTGTCGATCAGTTGGTTGTCTTCAGATTGATTGTAGGCGCTGACCGAATGCAGGGTCCAATCGCCGATGTCGTAGTCGACGGTCAGGCTTGAGCGCCAGACCTTGCGTTCGTTGCCCCATTCTCCCGACGCTTTGATCGCATCGTTGAAATAGAAGAACTGGTTGGGCAATTCGATCTCGCCGCAGAAGTACCCTTGCGAGCGCGTGGTGCTGCGCGGAATGCCTGCAAGCGGCGTCGTCAGAACCGGCAGGAAGCAGTTGTTCCTGGCGTTGCCGTTGAAGAAATCGGCAAAGCCCAAATCCTGGTCGTGGGCATAGCCCACGTTCGCTTCAATCGTCAGATCGTCCGTCGGCGTGGCGTAAATTTTACCGCCGAAGTTCTTGGTTTTTTGGTCGCCGATATCGCGTTTTTGAGTAACCTGGTTAAAGTAGTCGCCGCCAAAACTGAAATAGCGGCCACTGATTTCGAAGAACAGTTTATCTTCAACCAGGGGGCCACTGACATAGGCATTGCCTTCGTAATGATCGAACTGGCCTGCCGTCAGTTCGACCTTGCCCGTGTATTCGTTTGTCGGCTTGCGGGTGATGAAGTTGATGGCGCCCGCGAAAGTGCCGCGGCCAAACAGCGCCGCCTGGGGACCACGGATCACTTCCACGCGCTCGAGGTTATCTAGCTGATAGCTGGACGGGTTGCCCGAGACATAGACGCCATCCACGAAGAACGACGCGTTGGGCGCGCCGAGAATATTCGATTGGCCGCGAATGGCGGGGCGGTTCGATGCGCCACCGCCACTGCCTGAGCCCAAGCGGCCAAAGCCTTGCTTGTAGCTGAAGCCCACGGTCTGAGTGGCAAGGTCGCTGACGCTGTTGATGCCGGACTGCTCGATGTCTTCCATCGTGAATGCGGTGATGGCAAGCGGCACGTCGACTAGGTTTTCTGCTTTCTTGCGGGCCGTGACGACGATCTCTTCCAGGCCCCCAGTGGATTGCGCGCTCTGTGTCTGGGCCAGGACAGGCAGCGCCACCGCCAGTTGCCCGGTCATCGCAACGGCCAGTGCGGCCACGGTCGTGAGAAGACGATCTCGTTTCATGATTTCCCCCAGTTTTAGAAAGCAAATAATGGCCGTGATTAGCGGCAGCGTAGAATGACAATTCCTATTACATGAATCAGACGCCAATAAATTGAAAATTATCAATCCAAACCAAAAATCTATTCTAAAATAATAGTATATTGTTATATAATATTATATAAAGCTGAGCCGCGCATCCTTTATTCGACGTTTCCGAAGCCAACAGCTTTCTTCGGATGCCATATTTTGAGAAATCCGTACTCGCCTCCGGCGCGTTTCGTTGGGGTTTTTTGAACAGGGGGGGCGCGAAACGGTGTCAGGCGGGCGTCAAATCGCAGCTTTTGCCCTGCGTAGCACCAATTTAGGACCCTGAAAATCCTGGGTTTTTACGCCCTGCCGGGGCACGCCCGGCAACATGGTCCAAATATCTCCACAAATTGTGCAGATGTTGGTATGCAGCCACATCATGTGGCGCAACGAAAGCGCAACGAATGGGGAGAACGGCTTTGAGCATTGTTCGGTTTGTCGGCGGCATCGCGGTGGGCATGGCCCTGACTCTGGCGGGCGTTTCGTCCGCAGCGGCGCAAAACACGGCGCCCAAGACGGCGCCTGCTGCACAGACGGCAGCGCCCGCGGCCAAAGCTGCGCCTGCGGCGGCCACACCGCAGTACCGCGAATTCGTCATGGGCGATCCCAAGGCCACGGTCACCGTGATCGAGTACGCCTCACTGACGTGCTCGCACTGCGCGCACTTTCACCAGACGGCGTATCCAGAACTCAAGAAGAACTACATCGACACGGGCAAAATCCGTTTCGTGTTCCGCGATTTTCCGCTCGACACCTGGGCCACGGCGGGCGCGCTTTTGGCGCGCTGCGCGCCCGGCGACCGCGGCACGAAACTCATCGACCTGATCTTCAAGAACCAGGACACCTGGATTCGCTCCGAGAAGCCCATGGAACCCCTGCGGGGTTACGCCCAGTTGGCCGGCATGAGCACCGCCGACGTCGATGCCTGCTTCAACAACAACGATATCCTGAAAAATATCCGCGACGTTCAGAACACCGCGCAGAATCTGTATAAGGTCCAGTCGACTCCGACCTTCTTTATTGAGGATGAAAAGGTTGAAGGCGACCGCGGTTACGAGTACATGGCCAAGATCATCGACCAGAAGCTGAAAGACAAAGCCAAGAAATAGCTTTTGGGTCCCGCCCGCCCCATCTTTGCCAAGCCGTCTCAGCCGTTACGTACACTTTCAAGTCTTTAAGCGAGAATTTAATTGGTTCAGTTCACGAAACTCCGGTTGTCCGGGTTCAAATCCTTTGTCGACGCGACCGAACTGCATGTCGAGCCGGGTTTAACGGGCGTTGTCGGGCCCAACGGCTGCGGCAAATCCAATCTGGTGGAAGCCCTGCGCTGGGTGA
>JAEUKM010000328.1 GCA_016793085.1 Rhodospirillaceae bacterium | reverse complement strand
GAAGCCCATTGCGATAACTGATCGTGTCCATAGCGCCCCGCATGAAATCTCAAGTATGCAAAATCAAAATCTTTCGCCAAAACTTTCCCTGAAGCTAGGCGGCTTGCTTGGTTGGCTACCGAGATGCGCAGCGGGTCCAAGATAGGTGAAAAGACTAATGCAAAAAGCGCCAAGGTAAGAAAGGCGCCATATATGTTGACCGGTTCAACACGATGTAGCCACTGGCCTTTGGCAAACGTGGCCCATACGAACCCGGCGCTATGCCAAAGAAGTGTCACAATGAATGCCGCCCCAATAAACCGGCTTTCGGTCAGGCCGTAATCCATGATGCGTTTGGCTAATATCGTTGCGGCAAGCGCTGTGAGAAGCAGTGCGGTTACAGTGGCAACGCCGCAGGAAAGTTTGATCCAACGGTTAATCGATCTGTCAACGCTGCCTTCACGATAGGTCGCGGTGACCAGGAGAATCTCTATACTCGCCGCCGATAATGCCAAAGAAATAGCGTTTTCATGGCTCCATACTGTTGCGGCGCCCACAAAAAGCAATCCGACGACAAATGCCACCAGCAAAGCCGCAAACGGCGGCAGGAGTGCCGTCAGCAAGCCCATTTTAAGGGCGCGGACGCCTTGTATAAGCCCAGGGTGTACATCGGTGACATGAATGGCTACCGACATCGCAAGAGACAAAACCGGAATAGTGAATACCGGGCGGTCCATCAACTTCGTGAGGAAATCGAGGCCGATCATATCGAACAACGCCGCGCTAAGGCTTAATAGAAGCCAAAACAGGCCGACAAATGTTACGGCGCAAATAAACTGTACGGCGTATTTCCACGCTACGTCGAAGTACGTGCTGTATGCGGCAATGATTCGCTTGTCGCGGTCTGCGGCGGCGACCAGCGATTGGGCCACGAACATCGCGCATAGTAAAAACTGGAAAAGCGCGAAAGAGGGCGTGATGCGGTTCTCCTTGGCCTCATTCTCTGGTGACCACGGCATCCATCCGCCTTCAGCAGCGGCGCGCGCTATGTCGTGCAAGCTAAAAAGGGCGAGGCCCGCTGTTGCTGTGATGGCCCATAAAGTGATGGCACGCGCCCGCACTTCTCCTAGCATCGCCGACACGCTGATCGGGATAAACCAGGCGACCATCAATGCGGGGGCAAAGACGAAGCCATTTGTGGCTGGCCAGGTGACGGTGTCAGAAGCGCGGTACAGTAGAAACAGTACGAGACCTTGTAGTAGGCCAACAGCTAACCGCAGGGCTAAGATCTGAACGTCGGGTGGCTTTCTGTCCGCCTTCATGTGCAAGCGTCCTGCTCAACCCAAAATAAAGCACGAGAGTACGATGCTATTATAGTGCGAAGTAAGATGCCAAGAAGGTTCCTTAGCCCGCCTTGGGCATGTTGTAGTCTTTCCAGTAGGAAATTTTCCCATCCCGCACCAGGAACACCCCGGCCACGTGGAAGTGGTTGCTGGGCTTGGGCGAACCCTCGGGCTGGATGAAATGGTCGATGCGCTCGTTCAGCACCACATCGCCCACGGCGTAACTGCGCAGCATGTCCCAGGTGATCTCTTTCTGGCCGGCCATGAAGGCGCCCAGGCGCTGGCGGATCTGGTCGTGGCCTTTGATGGGCGGGGCGCCCTCGAACATGTGGTACTCGATCTCGGGGGCGAGATAGGGGATCAGATTTTCCACGTCCTTGCCGCTCCAGGCTTTGCAGAAGTCCGTGACCAGGGCGATCAGCTTTTTCTCGTGGTCCGCGTTGTCCTTGCGTGATTCCGAAGCATCGGTGGCGTGGGATGTTGCCGCCGCGAAAGCGCCCAATACGCCCAGGCCGAGGGACGTTAAAATGCTGCGCCGTTCAGCCGTTTCGGTGTTGGTCACGTCCATTCTCCATTGACGGTGATCGCCTGAAAGCCTACCCCCGAGCTTGCTGAAGTTCCGCGTTGTTCACAATCGCGGCAGATTTGGTTGTCCATTTCCAAAAGTTCGCGCGCTCACATGCCCCCATCCCGCACAGGCCCGCTCTCGCATATCCGCGTCATCGAGTTCTGCCAGGTGGCGGCGGGGCCTTATTGCGGCATGTTGCTCGCCGACATGGGGGCCGATGTCATCAAGGTGGAGCCGCCCGCGGGCGACACCATGCGCGCCTGGCCGCCCTTGACGGGCGGCTACAGCGAGAACTTCGCCTCGCTGAACCGCAACAAGCGCTCCATCGTGCTGGATCTGAAAACGCCCGCCGAT
The DNA here is from genome assembly GCA_016793085.1 of Rhodospirillaceae bacterium. Taxonomy (GTDB): domain Bacteria; phylum Pseudomonadota; class Alphaproteobacteria; order Rhodospirillales; family Rhodospirillaceae. The sequence goes on along the minus strand of JAEUKM010000328.1, from coordinate 1,181 downwards.
CTTGAAACCGCGCGCCGCCTGATCCTCTCCGCTGACGTGGTGATCGAGAACAACCGTCCCGGCGTCATGGACAAGCTGGGCCTGGGCCATGCGCAATTCAAAACCACGCATCCGAAACTGATTTACTGCTCCATCTCTGCCTTCGGCCAGACGGGCCCGCGCGCCGAGGACGGCGGCTTTGACGTCACGGTGCAGGCAGCTTCGGGGATCATGAGTGTGACGGGCGAGGAGGGGGCCGCGCCCGTGAAGGCGGGTGTTCCGGTGTCGGATTTCGGCGCGGGGCTGTACGCGGCCTTTTCCATCGTTGCGCAATTGAACGCGGTCACGCGGGGTGCCGACGGCGTGAATATCGACGTGTCGATGCTGGGCGCGAACCTGGGCGTGTCGGCGTTGCAAACGTCCGAATACTTCGGCACCGGAAAAAATCCGAAACCCCTGGGCTCGGCCCATCCCCGCAACGCGCCGTACCGCGCCTTCAAGTGCCAGGACGGCTACTTCGTGCTGGCGGCGGGCAACGACAAGCTGTGGCGCGGCGTGTGCGAGGTGATCGCCCGGCCCGACCTGCCCAAAGATGCGCGCTTTCTCACCACACTCGACCGCGCCAAGAACCAGGCCGCGCTGAAAGACATTCTGGAGACGATTTTCGCCGCGCACCCCGTGGCGCACTGGGTGCCCGCGTTCCGCAAGCTGGGCGTACCGTGCGAGCCCATCATGAAATATGAGGACGTATTGGCCGACGATCAGGTGCGCCACATGGATTGGGTGAAGGATATCACGCTGCCGTCAGGGGCCGTCACCAAGACCGTCGGGCCGGTGGTGGCCGTGGCTGGTGCGCCCGCTGGAATTTACCGCAATCCGCCGGGCCTGGGTGCGGACCGGGATGAAATTCTGGCCGAGCTTGCTAAACTGGGACAATGAACGCCCCCGAGCTTACCTCATTTGATCCGACACCTATGGCTGATTTTCTGCGCCGCATGACGGCGCTGGCCGATCAGGGCGCGGGCGAAGCTGTTTTCCTGCGCGAAGTACCGGACGCGTTGTCCAAGCTTGTGACGCGCGATACCTGGCTGCCGCCCGAACTGGCGGCACCGCACCCCGAGCATTATCAGCAATACCTGCTTTATTGCGACCCCAAGGCGCGGTTCAGCGTGGTCAGTTTCGTCTGGGGTGCAGGCCAAGAG
>JAEUKM010000011.1 GCA_016793085.1 Rhodospirillaceae bacterium | reverse complement strand
CGCGCGCGTTCCTGCAAGCCCTCACGTTCGAGCAAGCCGATGGCCGCGACCACCAGCCACACCACGCTCACGTATCGATTTTCATTAAACGCTTTGCCGAAGAGCGAAATGAGGCCGACGACATCCAAGCCGCCCGCCAATCCGGTTGTGAGGGCGGCAGCGGCGATGACCAGGAACGGATTAACGCGGGCGACGAAGCCCGCCACCAGCACGCCGATGCCGAGCAACGTCAGCATGCGAGGTCTTTCAGGGCCGTGGCCGCGCGCGCGATCACATCGTCCCACGTGCGGCGCTGGGTCTGCCAGATCAGCCGCACGCTTGGGTACCACGGCGACACATCGTGCCCCACGAACCAGTACCAGGGCCGGCCTTCCACCAGCGGCGTCAAACACAGCGTCGGCACGTTCAAGGCGCCCGCCATGTGCACGGTGGTGTTGCTGGAGGTCACCACCGCATCCATCGCCGCCACTTGTGCCGCGAAGGCGTCCACGTCGGCCACGGCGTCGATCTCGGTGTCCACATGAATGTTGGGATAAGCCGCTGCATCCTTGGCCGCGTCACCGTATTGCAAGCTGACGAAGCGCACGCCTGGCATCTGCAAAATCGGCCCCCACAGGGCCAGCGGCACGGACTTGTTCTCGGAGGCAAGCTGGCTCTTGCTGTACCACGATATGCCGATGATGGGCCCTGCCCCCGGCAGTTTGGCGTAGCGCGCCTTCAAAGCCGCGGCCTTTGCCGGATTGGCTTTCAGGTAGCCGGTGTGTTTCGGAAACGCCTGCATGGTGGGGCGGAACGCCGGGCCGATTTCTGAAATAGACGCCTGCACGTCCACATCCTTCAAATCGACGCGGCCATAGGGAACATCCATCAGCGACACGGCGCGCACATTTGGAAACGCGCGCGCGATCAGCGGAATCAACCGTGGCTCGCACGCGAACACCACGTTGCGCGCGGCGGCAATCACATCGGGCAGCACGCTCGCCGCCAAAATCTGGTCGCCCAGGCCCTGGTCGGACCACACCAGCACGCCTTTGTCTTTCAGCGGCGTCACGCCATCCCAACGCGGTTTGGGGATGCCGCCGTGCCAGCCCTTGTGCGCGGGGTTGGTGAAGCGCGCGCGGTAATCGCTCCAGCCTTCCGTCAAATGCCCCAATGCCAGGCGCGCCGCGCCACGGCTTTGGATATTTGCCGCATTGCCCGGATCGAGCGTCACTGTTTGGTCGAGATACGCCAGCGCGTCATCGTTGCGGCCTTGCCATTGGCGCACCACCGCCAGATTGCGCAAAGGCCCGGCGAAGTCCGGCTTCAGCGACAAGGCGACATCGAAGCTGCGCTCGGCGTTGCGCATCTGGCCCAGGTCCAACTGCACCGAGCCCATGTCGTTCCACAGTTCGGCGTTGTTGGGCTCTTGCTCCAGGGCGCGCGAGAAACATTCCGCCGCATCCTCGGGCTGGTCGTTGTTGTAGCAGTAGTGCCCCAGTTCGGCTTCCTCGGCGGCGGTCGCGGGCTTTATGGCAAAAGCACTGCGCATGGCCGCGATGGCCCGCGTCCAGTCCTTGAACTTTACGTGCGTGCGCGCCAGGAACAGCCAGGCGGGCGCGTCGGTGGGCAGCGATTGCAGCGCTTCGGACAGATACTGCCGCGCCGTCGCGAAATCCTTCTTGATGAAGGCCACGCGGCCCAGAAGCAGTTTGGTATGCGCATTGCCGGGGTCGAGCGCTAGGCCTTCGCGGCACAGCGTCTCGGCCAGATCGAAGGACCCGAGATTGATGGCTTCGCGGATGCCGCGTTGCAGCAGCGCGATGGTGGCGTCCAGGCCAGAAGAAGGCGTCCCCGTCATACAGGCGTCACTGTCGCGGGGCTGGCGCTTTAAAACAAGCCCCTACCCAATCCGCGCCAAGGCTTCCGACAGCTTGGCCTTGGTTTCGGCGGCCAGGCGGCGGCGCTCACGGTTTTCCTCGATGATCTCGGGCGGCGCCTTGGACACGAAGGCCTCATTGCCGAGCTTCTTGTCCACCGCCGCGATATCGCCCTCGGCCTTGGCGATTTCCTTTTTCAGGCGCTCGCGTTCCTTGGCCAGGTCGACGATGCCCGCCAGCGGCAGCATGACGGTGGTGTCGCCCACCACCACCTGGGCCGAGCCGCCCGGCGTGGGCGCAGCTACGACGCCGATCTCGGACAGGCGCGCGTTGGCGCAGATCAGCGCCGCATGCGTGCCGAGGCGCGACTTGGCAATCGGGCTCGCGCCCACCACTTCGCCCTTTAGCATCTGGCCCGGCGGGATGTTCATTTCCGACCGCACCGAGCGGATGGCTGAGATCACGTCGATCACCCAATCGATCTCGGCTTCGGCCTCGGGCGCGTTTAAGCCCGTGTACGTCGGCCACGGCGCCTGAATGAGGCGATAAGGCCGCGTCACCCCGTATTCCTGGCCCAACTTCGACCACAGTTCTTCCGTCACGAACGGAATGATGGGCTGGCCGATGTGCAAAATCTGCTCCAGCACCCAGGCCGCGGTGGCGCGGGTTTCGGCCTTGGCGTTCTCGTCGCTGCCCGCGAAGACGGGCTTGGCGAATTCCAGGAACCAGTCGCAGAAGGAACCCCAGGTGAAACGGTACAGGCCATCGGCGGCGTCGTTGAAGCGGTACGCCTCAATCGCCTGGGCCACGGTGGTCGCGCATTCAGCGGTCTTGCCGACAATCCACTTGTTCAGCGTGGTGGTCACGGCTTTGGGGTCAAAGCCCGCCACCGGCTTGCACTCGTTCATCTGCGCGAAGCGCGTGGCGTTCCAGATTTTGGTGATGAAGTTGCGGTAGCCGGCGATGCGCTGTTCCGACAGCTTGATGTCGCGCCCTTGCGCGGCCATCGCCGTTAAAGTGAACCGCACCGCATCGGTGCCGTATTTGTTGCAGAGGTCCAGGGGGTCCAGCACGTTGCCCTTGGACTTGGACATCTTCTGGCCCTTCTCGTCGCGGACCAGAGCGTGGATGTACACATCTTTAAAAGGCACATCTTTCATAAAGTGCAGACCCATCATCATCATGCGGGCGACCCAGAAGAAGATGATGTCGAAGCCGGTGACAAGAACGTCGCCGGGGTAGTAGCGCGCCAGTTCCGGCGTCTTGTCGGGCCAGCCCAAGGTAGAGAACGGCCACAGCGCCGAGGAGAACCACGTGTCCAACACGTCCTCGTCGCGGCGCAAGTCCACGTCCTTGCCGTAGTGCTTTTTGGCAACGGCGTAGGCTTCGGCCTCGTCCATCGCCACGAAGCACTGATTATCAGGCCCGTACCACGCCGGAATCTGGTGGCCCCACCATAGCTGGCGCGAAATGCACCAGGGCTGGATATTGCGCATCCATTCGAAGAACGTGTTTTCCCATTGCTTGGG
>JAEUKM010000007.1 GCA_016793085.1 Rhodospirillaceae bacterium | reverse complement strand
AGCTTACGCCATTCCAGGATGATGGTTTTTACGATCTCCCCGGCCTTCATGGTTTTTGCCTGAGCCTTTGTTCCAAGCGACAGCGCAGCCAGCGCCGTAGCCCCGGCGCCAAACAGGCTGCGCCGGTTGATCCAAGCGCCGAACCGGCCCAAGGCGGTTGTGGTGTATGTCATGATGTTGTCCTCCCGCGGTTTTGAACGGACGCCCTTACGGGCCCGCCGTTTGTAATGCTTGCATAAACAGACCTTTATTTCTACGATCAAACATCGACACAAATTCAGCAGCAGGACCGAGGCAAGCATGGCGGACACCCGGACGGCGCGTGCAGATACAGCGGTGACGGCATGACGGCGGCGGCAAATCTCGAGAAAGTCCGTAATGCACCATTTCGCCCGGCCGACTTCATGCCGGTGGACTTGGATGTGCGCGATGTCGGCGGTGGGACACTTGTTGTTAAATCGCGCATTCCCTTGGCCGAGCACGAACGGGTTTTGCCGCGCATCGTCACGGCCCAGGCCAAGGCGCTGGGGGATAAAGCGTTCCTGATGCAGCGCCTGGGGCCTGAGCGCGCCTGGGTGATGCAGACCTACGCCGAGACCAAGCAGCGTACCGACGCGGTGGCGCAGTGGCTGCTGAACCGCAACATCGGTGCGGACCGTTCCATTCTCATTCTCTCGGGCAATTCCATCGCCCACGCGAACATCAGCTACGGCGGTTTCGCGGCAGGCGTGCCCATCTGCCCCGTCAGCGTGAACTACGGTTTGGCCAAGGCCGACTTCGGCCGCCTCACACACGTCGTCAAGCTGGTGAAGCCTGCGGTGATCTTTGCCGAGAACGCAGCGCCGTTTCTGGCGGCCTTACAGAACGTTGATTTCGGCGATGCGGTGATCGTCACCGCTACGCCCGAGTTGCTTGGGGCCAAGGCTGTCGGGTGGGCCGACGTACTGGCCACACCGGTAACTTCTGCCGTGGAACAACGCATCGCAGCACTCAAACCTGACAGTATCGCGGCCTACATGCTCACCTCAGGCTCCACCGGACGGCCGAAGGCGGTGGTGCAGACGCACCTGATGAAAGCCGCCAACATCTGCCAGGCCATCCAGACCATGGGCAAGGTAGCGGGCTGGGAAGGGATGATCCTGGACTGGCTGCCCTGGAGCCACGTCTCGGGCGCTTCGGGCCTGATGATGTCGCTGGTGGCGGGTGGCACCTTCCGCATCGATGACGGCAAGCCGCTGCCCGGCATGTTCGACGAGTCCTTGCGCAATTTGCGCGAAGTATCGCTGCGCTATTACGTCAATATGCCCATCGGTTATGCGATTCTGGTGGACGCGCTGGAAGCCGACGAGGCCCTGCGCAAGACCTTTTTCAAAGACCTCACCATCATGCTCTACGGCGGCGCAGGGTTGCCGCAGCCCATCCTCGACCGGCTGCAAGTCATGGCCGTGGCGGAAACCGGTCATCGTATTCTTGGCATTTCGGCTTACGGTTCGACGGAAACCACATCTGGGTGTCTGTCGATCCATTACCCGACGGAAAAAGTCGGTATCGGACTGCCTATGCCCGGCATTGAAGTAAAGCTGGTGCCGCACGGGCCGCGCTACGAAGTGCGCATCCGCGGGCCGCTGATTACGCCGGGCTATCTGCACGAGCCCGAGAAGAACCGCGAAATTCTGGATGAGGACGGGTTCTACAAAACCGGCGACTACGCCACCTTCATCGAGGACGGCGACCTGACCAAGGGCCTCGCGTTCGCGGGCCGCCTGGCCGAGGAGTTCAAGCTCACTTCAGGCACCTGGGTGCGCAGCGGCGAACTGCGCATGGACCTGATCAAGGCGCTGGCGCCCTATGTCTCGGAACTGGTGGTCTGCGCCGAAGGCCGCGCGCACTTAACAGCGATGCTGTGGCTGAACAAGGCCGCCATTGCCGCCGACAAGAAATCCGAGGCGGATATCAACGCCTTCATCCAGGAGCGGCTGGCTGCGCACAACAAAGCCCATCCGGGTTTAAGCTCGCGCATCCACCGCGCGCTGATTCTGCAAGAACCGCCCGCCGTGGAAGCCCACGAGATTTCCGACAAGGGTTCGGTAAATCGCAACATGGTTTTGCAGCGCCGTGCGGACCAGCTGGAAAAGCTGTACCAGAATCCGCCCCCGGCGGACGTGATCGTTATTTCTTAAGCGTCATCGATTGAGGGAGGGCCATGCCATGGCCATGGAGATCAAAGGCAGTGTCGCGTTAGTGACCGGCGGCAACCGCGGCATCGGCGAGGCGTTCGTGCGCGCCTTCCTGGAGGCCGGTGCGGCCAAGGTGTATGTGGGCACCCGCGAGATTGCAAACGCTAAGCACTTGGTGGACGAGGGGCAGGGCCGCGCCGTCGCCGTACAACTGGACGTGACCAACCCCGACCACATCGCGCGCGCTGCCCAGCAGTGCGGCGACGTCAGCATCATCGTCAACAACGCCGGCATGTTCCTGATGAAGCGCCTGATCGGCGCACCGGACATGAGTGCCGCCCGCGCCGAAATGGAAGCCAATTACTTTGCGCCGCTGGCCATGAGCCGCGCGTTTGCGCCCGTGCTGGCCAAGCATCCGGCCAGCGCCATCGTGAACGTACTGTCAGCGGGCGCCATCGTGGCCGTGCCGGGCATGGGCGGTTACAGCCCGTCGAAGTTCGCCGCCCGCGCCATGTCCACGTGCACCCGCGCCGAACTAGCCGAGCAGAAGACTCATGTTTGTGCGCTGATCGTCGGCTCGGTTGATACGCGCATGGCCAGCCACGTAGAAGGCTACAAGGAGCCGCCGTCGAAGATCGCCGAAGCGGGCTTAAGCGCCATCAAGCGCGGCATCGATGAAGTGGACACCGACTACATGGCCATGCAGGTGCGCGCCATGCTGCAACTGGACCCCAAGGCCCAGGAGCGCATGATGACCCGCTCGCTGCGCGGCGAACGGGTCACCACAGGGCGTTAAGAGCGGGCGTTAGAACGCTAGGCGCTTTTCTTCGGGAACCAGGGAATGAAGGAACTGGTGCGCGCCACATAATCCGCATACTGCGGCTTGGCGCGCGTCATGCGCCGTTCCAGCAAGGCCGCACCGCTCCACACCACCAGCGTCCATGTCAGGAAGATGGGCCCGACGATGGAGAACATCCCGGCCGTGGTTTCCGCCGCGATCAGGTACAGGCCCCACCACACGCAGGCATCGCCGAAGTAGTTGGGATGGCGGGTGTAGCGCCACAGGCCCTTGTCCATGATCTGGCCCTTGTTGGCCGGGTCGGCCTTGAACTTCACCAGTTGCCAGTCGCCGATGCTCTCGAACAGAAAGCCGATCACGGCCAGCGCGGCGCCGATCTTGGCGAGCAAACCCAAGGCAACGGGCTCGGTGGGGAACTGGCCCAACTGCACGGGCAGGGCCACCAGCCACAGCATCGGGGCTTGTGTCAGGAACACCAGGCGCAGGCTGGCGTAGGGGTAATCCCAACCCTTGCGCTCTTTGGCTTTACGCATCATCGCTTCATAGCGCGGGTCGGCCCCGTGCTGCCGCCAGCGCCACAGCACGTATAGGCCCAAGCGAATGCCCCAAGCTGCGGTGATGCCCAGAATCAGCAGGCGGCGCGGGGTGGCTTCGTCGGTTTCAAGGAAACTCACCACGGCCATCAGCAGCAGGCCGAAGGCCCAGAAGCTGTCCATGGGTGTGGGGTCGCGCGTCACCAGACAGATCAGCCACAGCACGATCACGCTGACGAGCGCGATCCCGAAGTTCAAAGCCAGCAGTGTTGCGATTTCGCCCAGCATCGATGGCCCTCCCCAGCAGCCAGTCTGAATGTCAGGCCTAAAATTACGGTATTAGATACGTTTATACAAGCGACTTGGAGCAGAGTTTGCGCTTTGCCGGCGTCCCGGATAATTTGAGCCTCTTGTTTTCAGCCCATGCGGCCGTTCGGGCCGGGAGAGCCGCCGTCACGTGAAAAAGCGCGTCCGCAAAGCCTCATCCAAAGCCGACATCAAAGCCAAGCCGGCCGAGCAGCCGGTGCCGGCCAACTCGGTCAGCCGGGCGCTGAACATCGTCGGCGACCGGGCCACGTTGCTGATTCTGAACTGCGCCTTCCTGGGTGTGCGCCGCTTCAATGACTTCAAGGTCGTCACCGGCATTGCCCCCAGCCTGCTCACCGACCGTCTGCGCCGTCTGGACGAGGCGGGCGTCATGCGCCGCACGCTCTATTCCAAGCGCCCCGCGCGCTATGAATACCGCCTGACCGAAATGGGCTTGGAACTCCATGACACGGCCCTGATGATCATCCGCTGGGAGCGGCGCTGGCACTTCGATCCCACGTCACCCATGCAGCGCCCGGTACACACGACGTGCGGCAAGGAATTCACGCCCGAGTTTACCTGTGCCGCGTGCGGGC
>JAEUKM010000396.1 GCA_016793085.1 Rhodospirillaceae bacterium | reverse complement strand
GAAGCGGGCTAAAGGTATAGAGGAGAGGACCGATAACAAACTGGCGGGCGAACCGCCCACCGCGATCATTCCGCCGAACTGGGCTTGCGCCCCCCTCAAACGAAAATCTCACAGTGCGCATTATGTCGAAGCTGCCCAGGGCAGTCAATGCATTTTTGCGCATTATGCGCATTTTTATAAGAATCCAGCCTCGCAACGATGCAGCACAGCGGCGCGTTAGGCGTGGTCAATTTTCAAACAGATTCACAATTTTAAATCAGTAGAATATCGCGATAATCCGCGTGCAACCGGAGCCACAAGATATAGCGCGCCTGACGCTTTCATCAGCTAGATATGCGCAATAAGGCGCATCTTTTCTCAAACCCGTATGCGCTTTATTTACCATCTGCTGTGATACTGTGCGCAAGGCCGCGCACCGCTCCCACGGCGCCGGTCAACACAGGGGATGGGAATCGCTCCGCATGACAGCCGACGCCGCCGCGCCGCATCACCTTCAGCCTGCCGTTTCGGCCCAGCAGGAGCACACCCGCAACCTGATCCGGGCCATGCTGGCGCTGACGGGCTTAAGTTCCAGCGCGCTGGCCCGTGACGCGGGCCTCACACCCTCCACCCTCAATCGTTTCATGCACCAGCCGGTGCGCCACACCTTAAGCCAGCGCACGCTGCTGGCGCTGATGGTGGCCACGTTCCGCCACATGAAGGCGCGCGGCATCGCCGCACTTGATGCGGCGGCCTTGAGCGTACTGGCCCCGTCCCTGCCCGGCTTCGAGCGCGCGATTTTAGAGCAAGCCCCCGACGCCGAGCGCGTGCTGAAGGAAATCAAACTGCGCACAGGGGCCGGTCTGGCCACGCTTGCGCGCAGCGAGACGAAGTCCGAAGCCGCGCGCGATTTGCCTGTCGTCACGGCCGCGACCTTAAGCGTCGACGTGGCGGCGATGAACTTCGAGAAAGCGCCGCTGACCACTCAGCGCCCGCCGTTCCTAGCCGATGACGCGCATGCCTTCGCCTTCCTGATGACAGACGCCTCTATGAGCCCGCGCTACGATAGCGGGGATATGCTGTACGTCAGCCCCGCGCGCGCGGCAGATGCCGAGAACATCGACGTGGTGGTGGAGCGCAAAAGCGGCGGTTTTCTGGTCGGCCGCCTGGCCCGCACAACAGACAGCAAAATTGTCATACTCAAACTTCAGCCGCAGGAATCGTTCGAGATTGCGCGTGCAGATATGCGCGGGTTGTATCGCATCGTTGGCGTCCAACGCCTGGGCGCATAGCACTAGAAATATATTTCACCGCCCGCCCCTGGCCGCAATGTCAGGGCGGCTTTACTCTCTCAGCCTCATTTCTCAGGGGGAGAGTTTCATGCGTGCATCTTACCTACTCACCATTGCCGGCGTTCTGATGGCCGGCACTGCCTTGGCCCAGCCGCAATCGCAGCCGCCGCAGCCCGCACCGCGCCCGGCCGCCGTATGCGCCACGGCCGACCAAGCCAAGCAGGTGGCCGAATACTACAAAGCAACACCCGGCATGCTGCCCGCCAACGCCACGCGCGCGCTGAAAATGCCCGAAGCGGCGATTGTTTCCGGCCTGCCCGCCGGGCAGTCGGCCGTTGTCAGCGGCGCCGAGTTCATCAAAATCTGGGAGACGCTGACGGCATGGCCCACCGCTTTGGGACTGATCATGAAGGGCGGCAACGTTTTCGAACTGCCGGGCAAGATCGCCATAGGCGAACCCTCGACACGCAGCAATTTCTACAACCTCAAATCCGGCGGCGGCTTCGGTGGTCATCTGCGTCCCGATTTGATGTCGACCATCGCGGTTGTCGCCATTCCCGGCAAAGAAAGCGCCGTCACGCGAGGCGTCATGTTCTACGACGGAACGGGCGAAAGCCTGTTAGCTGTCTTCTCGGTCGGCGATGGCGGTGAAGGCAGCGCGCCCTCGCCCGCGGCCCTGGCCGCCTTCGACAAAACCATGGCGCTGGCAAAATCGCTGCCCAAGGCTTGCGGCTGAGGCTTCTTATTTTTAGTTGTTGAGTTCGACGCTTTCGGGCGTCAAGGGGCCGGTTATCTGAAACGATGCGTCCTTGAAGCTGGGCGGACCCAGCCGGATGGGCGCATCGTTTGAGACCGCGAAGGGCTCGTCCGGCAGACCGATCCAGGTTTTGTTCAGTTTCAGATTATGGTCCTTGTCGTGATAGAGCGCGAAGGCATAGGTGCCCGCGTGTTCGACCGGCATGCAGATCTTGGTTTCGCCCGGCACGGCGGGCACGCGCACGCGCCCGATGCGCCCGCCCTTCTTCAGCCAGCGGCTGGGATCATCCCCGTGCAGATCGACCGTGATGACGCCCTTGTCGGACTTCACGTTCTTGACGGTGATGAGAACCGAATAATCCCGTTCCTCGCACGGCGTATCTGCGGATGCCTGTGCTGCGGGTGCGGGTGCGGGTGCTGCGGCATCGGCCACAGGAGCAGGAGGAACAGGAGTTGCGGGTTGCAGTTCGGGTTCGGCCGCGAACGCCGCCCCCGCGCATATCAGTGAACACGCCACCCATCCGTACAGCCGTTGAACCGCCATTGATGCCCTTTCGAGGACCTCAAACCCGCCCGTTTAGCCCGGCGAGAATAATGGCAAATGAGTGCGGCGTAAGAATGAAAAAATCGTGACCACGTGCCTTATTCGCTAATTTCGATGTCGGCGTAAGGGACATAGCCGATGTTGATGGAGAAATTCTTCACCCGCTTGGCCACCCCGTCAAACCGGATGTAATCGTGCAGCAGAATACCGGGCGCCTGGTCGCGCTGGTGGCGAAGCACCTGCCGGGTCAGCTCGCGGCGCTTGTCCAGGTCGAAGGTGCCCAGCGCCTGTTTCAACAGCGGCATGATGGTTTCGTCGCAATACCACGGCGCTTTCCACAGGCATGAATGGCGCATGAACCCGCGCAAAGGGTCCAGCGACGGCGAGGAATTGTAGTCGATGCCGATGCCCGTGCCGTCCCAGGTGCCCTGGTGCAGGCCTTGAGCGTACTTTGGGATGGGCACCATACGCACGTCCATTTTCACGCCCACATTGGCGAGGTCGGAGGCGACCTTCTGATAGACCAGCGGCGCGAAAGATGAGTTACCCGCGTAAAGCTCGATCACCATCGCGAAGCCTTTTTCATATCCGGCCTCGGCCAGCAGCTTCTTCGCCATCGCCGGGTCGTAAGGATACGCTGGAATGGTCGGGTCGAACCCGAAGGCGTTCACCGGCGCGGTCTGTGTCGCCACGGGCGCCTTGCCCGCCAGCAAGTTGGCGACAATCGCCTCTTTATCCACAGCGTAATTGAGCGCGCGGCGCACGCGGACATCCTTCAGCGGTGAATCCTTCACTGTG
>JAEUKM010000387.1 GCA_016793085.1 Rhodospirillaceae bacterium | reverse complement strand
GATGTGTCGGGCCCGATGTTCGATGCGCAGTACTTCTGGAAGGAATTCAACAAGGACGACACGCGCGGCCAGCGCGTGGAAGACCTGCCCCCGCCCGAGGAAGCGCCGCAGAGCGAACCCAAGGACCAGACGCCGGTGAAGATCAGCGCCCGGTTCGGCGAGATGTGGCTGAACAAGGACGCGCCGCTGAAAGACGTGGTGCTGTATTTCGAGCGTGACAAGCGCGCTATCCAGAAAATCGATCTCGACAGCAAGGTGTCTGAATCGGGTGCGCCGTTCACCTTCGCCATGGGCCGCAAGGAAGGCGAGCGCACCTTCTCGGGCCAGAGCGATGACGGTGGTGGCGTGGTGCGCAGCATCGGCCTGTTCGACGACATCAAGGGCGGCAAGCTTGCCATCACCGGCGAATTCACGCCCCAAGGGGCCGTGGAAGGCGAGGTAAACATCACCGAGTTCAAGCTGGTGGACGCGCCCATGGTGGCGCGTATCCTGTCGGTGGCGGCGTTGACTGGCATCGTCGATGAACTGCGCGGTGAGGGCATTTCCTTCAAGACGCTGCGCGTGCCGTTCAATTTCTCAGCGTCTACTTTACGCATCGGCGAGGCCGAGATGTTCGGCAATGCGCTCGGCATGACCGCCAAGGGCACCTATAGGTTCCCTGACTCCTACATCGACATCGACGGCACGGTGATCCCGGCCTATGCGCTGAACTCTGCGCTGAATTCCATTCCCATCGTCGGCACGATTTTGACGGGCCCGGAAAAGGGCGGGGGCATTTTTGCCGCCAACTTCAGCTGGCGCGGGCCCTCGGCCACGGCGGAGCCGTCCGTGAACCCCTTGTCGGTGCTGACGCCCGGCATCACCCGTAAGATTTTCTCGATTTTCAGCGGCGGCTCATCCACGCCGCGCAAAGCACCCGCTGCTCCTGCAAAGCCCGAAGCCGCCGAGCCGCCAGTGTCCGAACCACAACTGGAAACGGTGGCACCGGACGCCGAGACGCCGCTGCCGGCAACGCCCGAAGCAAAAGGCGGCTCAAGCCGTTAGGCGGATTTCACCAGGCCGTGGCGTTTTTTGCCCGCCGACAGTTTGGCGACACCGTTCTGCAAGTCCGACGCTTTGATCGTGGCGTTCTCGTCCTCGATCTTCACATCGTTCAGCTTCGCACCACCACCACGAATGAGGCGGCGCGCCTCGCCCTTGCTTTCGGCCATGCCCAGCTTGGTCAGCACATCGAGGATGGAAACGCCCGCCGCCAGTTCGGCGCCGGGGAAGGTCAGCGTCGGCAGGTCGCCGGCACTTGAGCCTTCCTCGAAGGTCTTGCGCGCGGTTTCGGCGGCCGCGTCAGCGTTCTCCTGGCCGTGCAGCATGGCCGTGGCTTCCAAGGCCAGCTTCTTCTTGCCCTCGTTGATCTCGGCCCCTTGCAGCGCCTCGTAGCGGGCGATCTCGTTCAGCGGCATGTCGGTGAACAGCTTCATAAAGCGGCCCACGTCACCGTCCTCGGTGTTGCGCCAGAACTGGTAGTAGTCGTAGGGCGGCAATTTCTCGGCGCTGAGCCACACCGCGCCCGAGACGGATTTGCCCATCTTCTCGCCCGATGATTTTGTAATCAGCGGCGTGGTCAAGCCGTAGAATTCGGTGTTCACGATGCGCCGGCCCAGTTCAACGCCTTGCACGATGTTGCCCCACTGGTCCGAGCCGCCCATCTGCATGGTGCAGCCCGTACGGCGGTACAGTTCCACGAAGTCGTAGCCCTGCAGGATCATGTAGTTGAATTCCAGGAATGTCAGCGGCTGCTCGCGGTCGAGCCGCAGCTTCACGCTGTCCATCGTCAGCATGCGGTTGACGGTGAAATGGCGGCCGATATCGCGCAGGAACGGGATGTATTCCAGCTTGTCGAGCCAGTCGGCGTTGTTCATCAGCAACGCGTCGGTCTTTCCTGCACCAAATTTCAGGAACTTCCCGAACGTCGTCTGGATTTTCGCGATGCGCGCGTTGATAGTGTCGTTGTCCGCCAGCACGCGGCTTTCATCGCGGCCCGAAGGATCGCCGATTTTGGTGGTGCCGCCGCCCATCAAGGCAATCGGGCGGTGTCCGGTCTGCTGCAAGCGGCGCAGCATCATGATCGAGACCAGGTTGCCGATGTGCAGGCTGTCGGCGGTGGCGTCATAACCCACGTAGCACGTAATGACGCTGCTGGCGGCTTTAGCATCCAGACCTTCAAGGTCGGTGCATTGATGCAGGTAGCCACGCGATGAGAGCGTGTTCAGCAGGTCGGACTTGAACTGGGCCATGGGTGAAAACTTTACGTGTCGTCGGTTTGCCGTATTGTGTCTTACCTCGTGTAAGAAACGGGGTGGTAGCACGCCCTTGGACCCTATGGAATGCCCACGGACCTGAAAAAACTGGCGGAAAACCGCCCTTTGCGCGCCATCGGCCTGATGAGCGGCACCAGCATGGACGGGATTGATGCCGCCTGGCTGGACACCGACGGGCATGCGGTTCAGGCCTTCGGGCCCGCCGTATCGCTGGCTTATACGCCGGCCTTTCGCGCCCGGCTGCACGGCTTTGTCTCGGGTGTGCCCGAGAAAGACCATCCGGCTGCGGTTGAAATCGAGGCGGAACTGACCCGCCTTCACGCCGGAGCCGTGCGCGCGGTGATGGAGAAGGCAAGGGCAACGCCCGACGTTGTGGGCTTTCACGGCCAGACCATCTGGCACCGCCCGCAGGTCAGGCAAACCTGGCAGATGGGTGATGGCAAGGCGCTCGCCCGTGCACTCGACCTGCCGGTGGTCTACGATTTCCGCGGCAACGATGTGGCCCAGGGTGGGCAGGGCGCACCACTGCTGCCGCTGTTCCACGCTGCCCTCGCCGCAACCATGCCTAAGCCCATCGGCATCTTGAACGTGGGCGGGGTGTCGAACATCACCTGGATCAGTGAGAAAGCAGCGTCCGGCAGCAATGCATTGCCCGTGGCCATCGTCGGCTTCGACACCGGGCCCGGCAATGCGCTTTTGGACGATTGGATGCTGAAGCACACCGGACAGGCGATGGACGCTGATGGTGCGATGGCGCGCCAGGGCCGCGTGGACGCGGGACTCTTGGCGCGGCTGATGGCCCATCCGTTCTTCGCCGCACCGCCGCCCAAGTCGCTGGACCGCCT
>JAEUKM010000314.1 GCA_016793085.1 Rhodospirillaceae bacterium | reverse complement strand
AGGCGCTCATCATCGACTGGCTGAAGGCTGAGGGGCTGGACGCCTTCATGTTCTCGGCCCCTGACTCGATTGCTTGGCTGTTCAACCTGCGCAGCACCGATGTGGAATTCACGCCGCTGCTGCTGGGCTACGCACTGCTGGCCGCCAACGGCACGGGCACGCTGTTCATCGAGCCCGCCAAGATCACGCCCGAGCTGCAAAAGTATCTGGGTGAGACAATCACTTTGGCCGCTTTCGATGGCGTGAACGCCGACCTTATCAAACGCAAGGATCATCTGAAATCCATCGGCGTCGACCGCGATACGGGTTCGCGCTGGATGGTGGACTGCATCAAGGCGGCGGGTTTCGAGGCGCGCATCACGCCCGACCCGGCCACGGCCATAAAGGCCCAGAAAACCGCCGACGAGTTGAACGGCGTGCGGGATGCACACCTGCGCGATGGTGCTGCGCTAACCAAGTTCCTGGCTTGGCTGTCGCGTGAAGCGCCCAAGGGCGGCTTGACGGAAATTGCCGCCGCCGACCAGTTGACGGCGTTCCGTACCGAGAACAATCTTTATCGCGGCCCCAGCTTCCCGACCATCGCCGGGGCCGGCGCCAACGGCGCCATCGTGCATTACCGCGCGACACCTGAAAGCAACGCGCCGATCAAGATGAATTCGATCCTGCTGATCGATTCCGGCGGCCAGTACCTGGACGGCACCACCGATGTGACGCGTACGGTTGTCATCGGTGCCCCCACGCCTGAACAAAAGCGGCGCTTCACGCTGGTCCTGAAGGGTCACATCGCGCTGGGGGCCGCGCGCTTCGTCAAGGGCACCACCGGCAGCCAACTCGACGCACTGGCGCGCCATGCGCTGTGGCAGGAGGGGCTTGATTACGACCACGGCACCGGGCACGGCGTCGGCACCTTCCTCGGCGTCCACGAAGGGCCCCAGCGCATCAGCAAGGTGGGTAACACGGTAGCTTTGGAACCGGGCATGGTGATCTCGAACGAGCCCGGCTACTACAAAACCGGGCAGTACGGCATCCGCATCGAGAATCTGGTGGTCGTGCGCGAGGCCAAGGCGCTGCCCGACGCGGAAAAGACGATGTACGACTTTGAAACGCTGACGCTGGCCCCCATCGACCTCAACCTGGTGGAGCCCTCGTTGTTGACGCCGTCGGAAAAAGAGTGGCTGAACGCCTATCACGCCCGTGTCCGTGACGAGGTGGGCAAGCTGGTGGATGGCGAGACGAAAACGTGGCTGATGGCGGCGACGAAGCCTGTTTAGCCGCCGATAAGCTCGATAAAGTCATCCTCGCTGATGACTTTCACGCCCAGCTTCTCGGCTTCCTTCAGCTTCGAACCGGCGCCGGGGCCTGCCACCACCAAATTCGTCTTGGCCGAGACCGAACCCGCCACCTTGGCGCCCAGGCTTTGCGCTTTGGCTTTCGCTTCGCTGCGGGCCATGGATACAAGGTTTCCGGTGAACACCACCGTCAGCCCCGCGATCTTGGAATTGCTGGTGTCGGCCTGAACGAAATCCTCGACCGCCTCAAGCTGGTCGTAGAGATCGTCGATGGCCTCGACGTTCTGCTTCTCGGCGAAAAATGCTTCCAACTCTTCGGCTACCGACGCACCGAAGGATTCAATGCCTTCCAGTTGCGCGCGGGCCTCGGCTTTTCCTTTGGCCACGTCCAGCATGGCCTTGCGCCACTCCTTGAACGAGCCGTAGTTCTGGGCCAGGAGGCGCGCCTTGGCCTGGCCGATCAGGCGGATGCCCAGCGCGTAGATAAAGCGTTCCAGCGTAATCGTGCGCCGCGCGTTGATGGCCTCGAACAGCTTTTTCACCGACTGCGCGCCCCAGCCCTCGCGGGCGCTTAAGGGGGTGAGGGTTTTCTTGTCGCGGGCTTCCAGCTTGAACAGGTCGGCGGGCGTTTTCACCAGCCCTTCGGCGAAGAACTCCTCGATGTTCTTCTCGCCGATGCCCTCGATGTCGAAGGCGTCGCGGCTGACGAAGTGGCGCAGGCGTTCCACCGCCTGGGCCTTGCAGAACAGGCCGCCGGTGCAGCGTAAGACCGCTTCGTCCGCTTCACGGTGGGCCTTCGAGCCGCAGACGGGGCAGTGGTCGGGGAACTTGAATTTCCGGGCGCTCTTGGGCCGTTTGTCCAGCTTCACTTCCACGATCTGCGGAATGACGTCGCCCGCGCGCTGGATGACGACCGTGTCGCCCTCGCGCACGTCCTTGCGTTCGATCTCATCCTGGTTGTGCAGCGTGGCGTTCGACACCACCACGCCGCCGACGGTGACAGGGGTAAGGCGCGCGACCGGCGTCAGCGCGCCGGTGCGGCCCACCTGAATCTCGATCTTTTCCAGCACCGTTTCGGCCTGCTGGGCGGGGAACTTGTGGGCGGTGGCCCAACGCGGGGCGCGGCTGACGAAGCCCAGCCGTTTCTGCCAGTCGATGCGGTTAACCTTGTAAACAATGCCGTCGATGTCGTAGGCCAGCTTGGCGCGGCGGCCTTCCAGGCTGCGGTAGGCGGCCAGCACGTCATCCAGGCTTTTGCATAGTTTGGCGTCGGGGTTGGTGGGAAAGCCCCAGGCCGCGAGCTGGCCTAAGAATTCCCAATGCGTGCTCCACTCGGCCCCGTCGACCGCGCCCGCGGAATAGGCGAAGATTTTCAGCGGGCGCTCGGCGGTGATGTTGGCGTCAAGCTGCCGGATCGATCCGGCGGCGGCGTTGCGCGGATTGGCGAAAATCTTGGCGCCCTTTTTGGCCTGGGCCTCGTTCATGGCGAAAAAGTCGGACTTGGTCATGTAGACCTCGCCGCGCACCTCGATCAGGCTCGGCACGCGGCCCAGAAGATCGGAGGAGGTGAGCTTCTCGGGCAGGCCTTTCTTCAGCGTGCGCATGTTGGCGGTGATGTCCTCGCCTTCGACACCGTCGCCGCGCGTGGCCACCACGGCCAGCTTGCCCTTTTCGTAACGCGCCGAAAACGACAGGCCATCGATCTTGGGCTCGGCGGTCATCTCGATCTTTTCATCAGGCCCGAGCTTCAGGAAGCGGCGGATGCGCGCATCGAAATCGCGCACGTCGTCGTCGTTGAACACGTTATCCAGCGACAGCATGGGGGTGACGTGCTTCACCTTCTTGAAGCCGCTTGCCACCGCCGCGCCCACTTTCTTGCTGGGGCTGTCGGGCCGGATCAGTTTGGGGAACCGCGCCTCGATCGCATTATTGCGCCGGCACAGCGCGTCGTATTCGGCATCGGTGATGGTGGGGGCATCCTCGCCGTGATACGCCACATCGTGCGCGGCGATTTCGCCGGCGAGATTTTTGAGTTCTTTTTCCGCTTCGGCTTGGGTCAAGTCGGTCACGGGCTTTTTGCGTAAGCTGGCGCTCACGACGCAGTCCCCGCGATCAGGCGGCTCGCCGCCGCGCGCGCCTCGTCGGTGATCTTGTCGCCCGCCAGCATGCGCGCCACTTCCTCGCGCTGGTCCTCGGCGCTGAGAAGCGCGACTTTGGTGGTGGTTTCTCCTGCCTTGGTGCCTTTGGCGACGCGCCAGTGGTGGCGGGCGCGGGCGGCCACCTGCGGGGAGTGTGTCACCACCAGGATCTGCACGTCCTTGGCCAGACGCTCCAGGCGTTCGCCGACGGCATTGGCCGTGGCCCCGCCGATGCCGGTGTCGACTTCGTCGAAAATCAGCGTGGTGAGGTTCTGCGTATCGGCCAGCACCACTTTCAGGGCCAGCATGAAGCGCGCCAGTTCGCCGCCCGAGGCGATCTTGGCCAGGGAGCCCGCCGGAACGCCGGGGTTGGTGGAGGCTTCGAACGTCACCTTGCTGTAGCCGCGCGCCGACCAGTTGTCGGGGCCGTGGGTGCCCAGCGCGGTCTTGAACGTGGCCTTGTCTAGTTTCAATGGCGCGAGTTCCTTG
>JAEUKM010000370.1 GCA_016793085.1 Rhodospirillaceae bacterium | reverse complement strand
CCTTGGCGATCATCACGCGCCGCTTCATGCCGCCCGAGAGCGTCATGATCTTGTCGTGGCGCTTCTCCCACAGCGACAGATCGCGCAGCACTTTCTCGATATAGGCCGGATTGGGCGCACGCCCGAACAGGCCCCGGCTGAAGGTGGTGGTGGCCCACACGGTTTCAAAGGCGTCTGTCGAGAGTTCCTGGGGCACCAGGCCGATCATGGACCGCGCGGCCTTGTAGTCCGTCACGATGTCATGCCCGCCCGCCAGAACCCGGCCGCTGGAGGCGGTGACGATGCCGCAGACGATGCTGATGAGCGTGGTTTTACCGGCGCCGTTGGGCCCCAGCAGCGCGAAAATCTCGCCCTTCCTGATGTCGAGGTTGATGGTCTTCAGCGCGCTGAAGCCCGTCGCGTAGGTTTTAGTGAGGTTAGAAATGGAAATGATGCCGGTCATGAACGTACTCTAGACTTTAAATCTAATTCCAGGGCCCACGCGGCCCGCCCGAGCGCGGAACAGAGCCGCCACGGCGGATGCGGATGGGCCGTTCGTAGTGGGCGAAGGGCTTGGTGTAGGCAGGCTCGAAGACGCGCACATCGCGCTTCTTGAAGAAGAACACCAGGATAGCGCCTGCAATAAACCCGCCGATATGCGCCATGAAGGCGATGCCGGGTTCGGATGGATCGACATTCATGGAACTGAGCAGTTGCCCACCGATCCAGAAGCCCAGCACGATGATGGCGGGCACGTTCCAGACCGAGAAATAAATGATGATCCACACGAACACGCGAATGTTGGCCCTGGGATGCAGCATCATGTAGGCGCCCATGACGCCCGAGATGGCGCCGGATGCACCGATCATGGGCACCATCGAGTCCGGGGCGGCGATGATCTGCGCGAGCGCAGCCGCAACGCCGCACAAAAGGTAGAACACAAGATACCGGAACGAACCCAGCGACGCTTCGATGTTGTCGCCGAAAATCCACAGGTACAGCATATTCCCGGCCAGGTGCATGAACCCGCCGTGCATGAACATGGACGTGAACATGGTGATGAACGCCGAGGGCCGGTCGATGGTGCGCGACAGGCCCAACAGATCGCCCGGCACCAGCCCGAAGGTCAGCACCGCCACCTCTTCCCCATTGCCGGGCAGCGAGACCTGCCACAGGAACACCGCCACACAGATGGCAATGATGGTGTAGTTGACGATGGGAAGCTTGGTATGCGGGTTGTCGTCGCCGATAGGCAGGAACATATCTTTATGCCCTTCCCGTCAATTTTTCGACGTGCATGAGCCGGTCCAAGCTCACCTGCTTCATCTGCTCGGTCATCACGAACCCATCGCTGATGCCGCTCGCCTGCCAGTCGGCCTTGGACATGCCGAGCTTCCGGCGCTGGCGGTCGAGCGCGTTGCCGGGTGAGATAAATTGTTCACATGTTTCAACATCGATCTTCTTGTGTTTGACCAGGCGGCGCAGGCACATGCGGTAGAGCGTATCCTCGGTGCGGTGGATGCGGAAATCGTCTTCTTCGGGAAAGCCTTTGACCCACTCGTGCCACACCCGCCGTACGCAGAAATTGATGGGGCTGCTTTCATCCAGTGAATCGCGCCAGTCGGGGTGCATCGGCATGTCGATTCGCATGCGAGTGAACACGTACCCCAAGGCCGTGTCAGCACACAAAGCTGAAAGGCAGGCATGTATATGATTGTCGTAGAACACATCGTCGGCATCGAGGAAGAACAGGTATTGCGCCTGGGTCTGGCGCACGCCTTCGTTGCGCGAAAAGCCGGGGCCCCGGTTGGCCGGGTTCGTCACCAGCCGCACCAGGGGCTCATCGGCGGCCCAGCGTTTGACGATCTCGGGCGTTGTATCGGTGGAGCGGTCGTCCACCACGATAATCTCGGCGTCCGCTTCAAACTTCTGCGCATCCGTGCAGTGCCGCACCGACGCCAGCGCGCTCTTCAGCGTGCGGTCCAGCGTAGATGCAGC
>JAEUKM010000352.1 GCA_016793085.1 Rhodospirillaceae bacterium | reverse complement strand
CCTGCCCACCGACAAGGAACCTGATCTCTCGCGCTGGACCGAGATTGTGAAGCGCGTGCGCGAGCCCGAAGGCAAGGTGACCATTGCCATCGTCGGCAAGTACGTCTCGCTGAAGGATGCTTATAAGTCGCTGTCGGAAGCGCTGGCGCACGGCGGCATCGCCAACAACGTCAAAGTGAACCTCGACTGGATCGATTCCGAGATTTTCGAGCGTGAGGACGCGGTGAAGCACCTGGAGCATGTCCACGGCATCCTAGTGCCGGGCGGCTTCGGCGAGCGCGGCTCGGAAGGCAAAATCCAGGCGGCGAAGTTCGCCCGCGAGCGCAACGTGCCGTACTTCGGCATCTGTTTCGGCATGCAGATGGCCTGCATCGAGGCCGCGCGCCACGTGGCTGGCCTGAAAGACGCAAGTTCCACCGAGTTCGGCCCCACCAAAACCCCCATCGTCGGCCTGATGACGGAATGGGTGCGGGGCAACGAGGTGCAGCGCCGCGACGACAAGACCGACTTGGGCGGCACCATGCGGCTCGGCGCTTATCCGTGCACGCTGAAACCGGGCTCGAAAGTGGCGGGCATTTATGGTGCGCCCAGCATTTCGGAACGGCATCGCCACCGCTTCGAGGTGAACATCAATTACAAGCCGCAGTTAGAGAAGGCGGGCATGGTGTTCTCAGGCATGTCGCCCGACGGCGTGCTGCCGGAAATCGTCGAATACCCGAACCACGCCTGGTTCGTGGGCGTGCAGTTCCACCCCGAACTGAAATCCAAGCCCTTCGCGCCGCACCCGCTGTTCCAGTCTTTCGTTGAAGCAGCGCTGGAGCAGTCAAGGTTGGTCTAGCTTTTCGGCTCTTTCAGCGGTGCCTTCCGGTTGCCACGTGAGAGGTGTCAGGTTACACTTCGGCGATGATCGCGGGTTTTCGCCACAAAGGGCTGAAACTGCTGTACGAGACAGGTGACCGCCGCAAGCTTCCGGCGGACCGGGCCGACAAGATTGAACGCATACTGGCGCGCCTGGACGAGGTAACCGATGTCCGGGGCATGGACTTGCCGGGGTACCGCTTACATATGCTGAAAGGCGAACTGGCCGGGTTCTGGTCGGTCAGTGTGTCCGGGAACTGGAGAATTGTATTCCGGTTTCAGAATGGTAATGCGGACGATGTCGACTTTGTGGACTATCATTGAGCGAGAGTTTGAGTAGGGAATGCCGCGTATGGCGATGAAGAATCCTCCGCATCCGGGATTGTCGGTCCGGTTCGATTGTCTGGAGCCCTTGGGACTGACCGTCACCGATGCGGCGAAAAAGCTGGGCGTCAGCCGCAAGCAGTTGTCGGATATCGTCAATGGACGTGCCGGGATTTCGCCCGAAATGGCAATCCGTCTCGACAAGGCGTTCGGCGGCGGCGCTGAAGCCTGGGCGCGCCTGCAAGCGGCCTACGATTTGGCCCAGGCCATGAAAAAGTCCGGCAAGATCAAAGTCGAACGCCTGACCCAAGCCGCATAGTCATTCCAGAATCTTCCGATGAACCCGCCCCCCAAACCGTACCACGTCAAAATCGGCAGCGTCACGTCAGGCAACGATCTGCCGTTCGTGCTGATCGCCGGGCCCTGCCAGATGGAAAGCCGCGACCACGCGCTGGAGGTGGCCTCGGCGCTGAAAGAGATGTGCGCCAAGCTCGGCATTCCGCTGATCTACAAAACCTCCTTCGACAAGGCGAACAGAACGAGTTTGAAGGGCCGGCGCGGCATGGGGTTGAAAGACGCGTTGCCCGTGTTCGCCGAAATCAAATCGAAGCTGGGCCTGCCCACGCTGACCGACGTGCACGAGATCGAGCAATGCGCGGTCGCCGCCGAAGTGGTGGACGTGCTGCAAATCCCGGCCTTCCTGTGCCGCCAAACAGATTTGCTTCTGGCCGCGGGCAAGACGGGGGCCGTCATCAACGTGAAGAAGGGGCAGTTCCTGGCGCCCTGGGACATGAAAAACGTCGCCGACAAAGTGGCCTCGACCGGCAACGATAAAATCCTGCTGACCGAGCGCGGCGTGTCGTTCGGCTATAATACTTTAGTGACAGACATGCGCGCGCTGCCCGAGATGGCCAAGACCGGCTACCCCATCGTCATGGACGCCACGCATGCCGTTCAGCAGCCGGGCGGGCAGGGCGGCTCGTCGGGCGGCCAGCGCGAGTTCGCCCCCGTCATCGCGCGCGCCGCCGTGTCGGTGGGAGTGGCTGGCGTGTTCATGGAAACGCACCCTGACCCCGACAACGCGCCCTCCGACGGCCCCAATATGATTCGGTTAAAAGACATGCCGGGCGTGCTCGCGACCTTGAAAGCCTTCGATACGGTCGCTAAGTCACATCCGGTTGTCCTTTAAACCGGTTGTCCTCTAAACCGGCTATCCTGTAACCCCCCGCGCATTTCCAACAAACCCCATGTCGAACCCGACCGAAAACCTGGCGCCGCTGCCCAAGCTGATCTTCGCCTCGCGCTGGCTGCAATTGCCGCTGTACCTGGGCCTTATCGTCGCCCAGGGCGTTTATGTGGTGCTGTTCTTAAAAGAACTGTGGCACCTGACCATCAACGCCGCCGTCATCGGCGAACAGCAGATGATGCTGATGGTGCTGGGCCTTATCGACGTGGTGATGATTTCAAATCTGCTGGTGATGGTCATTGTCGGCGGCTATGAAACTTTCGTCTCGCGCCTGCGCCTGCAAGGCCACCCCGACCAGCCCGAATGGCTGAGCCACGTGAACGCCAGCGTGCTGAAGATCAAACTGGCCATGGCCATCATCGGCATTTCCTCCATCCACCTCTTGCGCACATTCATCGAGGCGGGGAACTTGGGGTCGGACAAGGCCAACTTCACCGAGGCGGGCGTGATGTGGCAGACCATCATCCACGGCGCGTTCATCCTTTCGGCGGTCGGGATTGCTTATGTGGACCGCCTCAGCCAACCGCCCATCCTGGCCACGGCGAACGGTAAGCACTGAGGCCCATGCCGCCGACGCCAGCCCAGAGCCGCGCGGTCTTTCACACGCTTCACCAGTCCGGCTGTTTCGTCATGCCCAATCCGTGGGACGTGGGCACGGCGAAATATCTGCAAAGCTTAGGCTTCAAGGCGCTGGCCACCACCAGCGCCGGGTTTGCCTGGTCGCAAGGCTGCGCCGACAATGCGGTGACGCGCGACATGGTGCTGCGGCACTTAAGCGAAATCGTCAACGCCGTCAGCGTTCCGGTGAACGCGGATTTTGAAGGCGGCTTCGCGGTTGAACCCGAGGGCGTGGCCGAAAATGTAAAGCGCGCAGTTGATACGGGTGTGGCGGGGCTATCCATCGAGGATTACACCGGCAATCCTGCCGATCCGCTGTATACATTTTCAGATGCCGTGGCGCGCGTGGCCGCCGCGCGCAAGGCCATCGGCGAAACGGGCGCGAATGTGGTGCTGACGGCGCGCACCGAGGGCTACTGTTTCGGCCGCCCGGACCTGGCCGAAACCATCCGGCGGCTGAAGGCCTTTGCCGATGCCGGTGCGGATTGCGTGTTCGCGCCCGCCATGCGGGACCTTTCGCAAATTGAGGAGATGACGGCGGCGGTTGCGCCTACACCTGTCAACGTCGGCGGGGCGGTGCCGGGCTTCTCGGTCGAAAAGCTGTCGGCCATTGGTGTGCGGCGCATCAGTCTGGGCGTGGGCCTGGCCCGCGCGGCGTGGACCGACTTCATGCGTGTGGCGCAGAGCGTGGCCAGCACGGGGTCGTTCGATGCTTTTGCATCCGTCACGCGCGACGACATCAACCGGCTCTTCGGTCCGTCCTCTTAAAGCGAGCGGGGGTTCTTCCATGGTCAGATTTGCCGCGCACCTGTGTGCCGCGCTTCTTACGCTTTTCTCCGCTGCATCCGCGGCCGAGCTGACGTTCCAGACTGTCGCGGGGCACGGCGGCCTGCCGCTGAATGTCGCTGTGGGCGGCAACGAGAAGGGCCCGCCGATATTGTTCATTCACGGCATGGGCATGAGCTACCTAAGCTTCGCGCCGCAGTATCAGTCGGACCTGGCGAAAGATTTCAGGATCGTCGCCATGGACCTGCGCGGCCACGGAAACTCGGGCAAGCCCTGGAAGCGCGAAGATGTGCAGGACAGCGGCATCTGGGCCGACGACGTGGCCGCGGTCATCGCCGCCGCTGACCTGAAAAAGCCCGTGGTGGTCGCCTGGTCGTTCGGCGGCTTCGTCATTGCCGACTATGTGCGCAAATACGGCACTGAAAAACTGGGCGGCATCAATTTCGTCGGCACCATCGCGGGCCTGGTGCCGCAGCCGCCGCCAGTGGGGGCCATGAGCCCCGAGGACTTGAAGCGCCGTATGGCCTTGCAGACGGGTGGCGACATCCGCGGCAACCTTCAGAACATCGAAGCCACGACCAAATTGTTCGAATTTCCAGGCATCACCCCTGAGTACCGGCAGGAGATGTACCTGATGGGCGTGATGGTGCCGGCCTATTTCCGCAAGGCCTTCATGGGCCGCAACCTCGACCATCAGGACGTGACGCCGAAACTGACCCTGCCGCTGTTGGTGACCATGGGCTCGCACGACGTGGCCCAGTCCGCCGACGCTTTCGCCCGTCTGCAAGCCGCGCTGCCCAAGGCGACGTACGCGGTCTACGACGGTGTCGGCCACTTGCCCTTCGCGCAAGACCCGGCGCGATTTAACCGCGAGTTGGCGGCGTTCGCCAAAACCGCTCAGGCACCGTAAGGGCCGCTAACCCCGGTAAGCCGCTCTGACGGCTGAAAACCGGGCCTAAGCCTGGCCTCTGTGCTCTGGACCGGGGCCGTGATTTCGCCTATCTACCGGCGCAGTTTTGGCCCTTCAATCCTGCCTCCCGGAGCCCGCCCATGACCGCCATTATCGACATTCTCGGCCGTGAGATCCTGGACTCGCGCGGCAATCCGACCGTTGAGGTGGACGTGGTGCTGGACAGCGGGGCCATGGGCCGCGCCGCCGTGCCGTCGGGCGCATCGACCGGCGCGCACGAAGCGGTGGAACTGCGCGACGGCGACAAGAAACGCTACGGCGGCAAGGGCGTGCTGAAGGCCGTGGAGGCGGTGAACGGCGAAATTCATGCCGCACTCGCGGGCCTCGATGCGCGCGATCAGGTGAAGATCGACCGCACGATGATCGACTTGGACGGCACGCTGAATAAAAGCCGCTTGGGTGCCAACGCCATTCTGGGCGTTTCACTGGCCGTGGCGAAAGCCGCCGCCGCCGATGCCGAGTTGCCGCTCTACCGCTACATCGGCGGAGCCTCGGCCCACGTGCTGCCGGTGCCGATGATGAACATCGTCAACGGCGGTGCGCACGCCGACAACCCGATCGACATTCAGGAATTCATGATCATGCCCGTCACGGCCCCGAGCCTGGCCGATGCGGTGCGGATGGGCGCCGAGGTGTTCCAGGCCCTGAAGAAGAAGCTGAAGGACGCCGGGCACAATACTAACGTCGGCGATGAGGGCGGCTTTGCGCCCAACCTGAAAAGCGCCGACGAGGCCCTGTCGTTCATTATGAAAGCGATTGAAGCGGCCGGTTACAAGGCGGGCAGCGACATCGTGCTGGCGCTGGACAGCGCCTCCACCGAGTTCTTCAAGAAGGGCAAGTACGAGATGGAGGGCGAGGGCAAGTCGCTTGATTCGAACGGCATGGTGAAGTTCTACGAGGGCCTCGTCTCGAAGTACCCCATCGTCTCCATCGAAGACGGCATGGCCGAGGACGATTTCGAGGGCTGGGCCGCGCTGACCAAAGCGATCGGAAGCAAATGCCAGCTGGTGGGCGACGATCTGTTCGTCACCAACCCGGCGCGGCTGTCGGACGGTATCGACAAGGGCCTGGCCAACTCGATTTTGGTGAAGGTCAACCAGATTGGCACGCTGACCGAAACCCTGGCCGCCGTCGAAATGGCGCACAAGGCGGGCTACACCTCGGTGCTGTCGCACCGCTCGGGCGAGACGGAGGATTCCACCATCGCCGATATCGCGGTGGCGACCAACTGCGGCCAGATCAAGACGGGCTCGCTCTCGCGCTCGGACCGTATCGCCAAGTACAACCAGCTCATCCGCATCGAGGAGCACCTGGGCCCGGCGGCCGTTTACGGCGGCAACGCCTTCAAGCGCCGGCGGGGGATCAAGGGCTAGCTCTAAACCGCCACGCTTGAAGTCATCGGCAGCTTGGTGACGGCCTGGCCCGTCAGCGCCAGAATCGCATTCGCCAAAGCCGGGCCCAGCGGCGGCACGCCAGGCTCGCCGACACCCGTGGGCGCTTCCTGCGACGGCACGATGTGCACCTCGATCACCGGCATGTCGGTCATGTGCGTGACACCGTAGGTGTCGAAGTTCGCCTGATCGACCTTGCCGTCAGTCATTGTGATGGCGCTGCGCAAGATCGTGCCCAGACCAAACGCGATGCCGCCTTCCATCTGAGACCGGATAACGTCGGGGTTAACCGCGATGCCGCAATCGACCGCGCACACCACGCGGTCCACTTTAATGCGCCCGCCCGCATCTCTGCTGATCTCGACCACCTGGGCGACGTAGGTGTTGAAGGCTTCGGCCACGGCTAGCCCACGCGCGCGGTTGGGGCCCAGGGCTTGGCCCCATCCGGCTTTCTCGGCGGCGAGGTTCAGCACGCCCAGGTGGCGCGGATGCTTGGCCAATAAATTCTGCCGGAACGTCAGCGGGTCCTGGTTGGCGGCCTTGGCCACAAGATCGGCGAAGGCTTCCGTGGCGTAGGTGTTGTGCGTGCTGCCCACCGAGCGCCACCACAGCACCGGCACTTTGACATCGGTGGTGTGCAGATCAATCGCGAGATTGGGAATGGCGTAGGGCAGGTTGGCCGCACCCTCAACCGAGGAATTATCGATGCCGTTCTTCACAGCCGCTTCGAAGGGCGTACCCTTCAAGAGCGACTGGCCGACGATAGTGTGGGCCCAGGCGGTCACATTGCCCGAAGCGTCCAGGCCCGCTTTCAGCGTGTGATAATACATCGGGCGGTACATGCCGCCGCGAATGTCGTCCTCGCGCGTCCAAATCACTTTCACCGGCGTGCCGGCCGGCAAGCTTTTGGCGATGTGCGCGGCTTCGGTGAGGAAATCCGAAATCGGGTTCGCGCGCCGCCCGAAACTGCCGCCGGCGAACAGGGTGTTGATCTTCACCTGCTGGGGTTTCAAGCCCAAGACCTTGGCAATATTGCCCTGATCGACGGTGTGGAACTGGCAGCCCGTCCACACCTCACAGCCCACGGCATTGGTATGAATCACGCAATCCAAAGGTTCCATGGGCGCGTGGGCGAGGTAAGGGAACTCGAACTCCGCCGAAACGGTGCGCGCGGCTTTGCCCAAAGCGTCTGCGGCATCGCCTTCCTTGCGCGCGCTCAAGCCGGGGGTTGCGGCCAGCTTTTTATAGTCGGCCATCAATTGCGTACTGCCGCGATGCTCTGTGCCTGCGTCGTCCCACTCCACATTTAGCGCGCTGCGTCCGCGCTGGGCATGCCAGAACGTATCGGCCACTACGGCGACGCCGCTCGGCACCGCGAAAACGTGTTTCACGCCGGGCAGGGCCAGCGCGCGTTCGGCAGCCACGCTTTTCACGCCGGCGCCAAAACGCGGCGGGCGCATCACCACGGCGGTCAACTGGCCCGGAAGCATCACATCCAGCGCATACGTGGCCGAACCGTCTACTTTGGGCGGCGTGTCCAGGCGCGTGGGCGACATCTTGCCGATGTATTTGTAGGCGGCTGGGTCTTTCAGCGGGGCATCGGCGGGCACGGGCAGGTTTGCGGCGCGGGCGGCCATCTCGCCGAAGGTGGCGCGCTTGGCTTTGTACGACACCACGCCGTTCTCGATTTTGATTTCAGAAGCAGGCGCACCCCAGGCCTTGCTGGCGGCGTTCACCAGCATGGCGCGCGCCGTGGCTCCGGCCTTGCGCAGTTGCTCGAAAGAATTGGCGATGGTGGTGCTGCCGCCCGTCATCTGTAAGCCCGTAAGGCTGTTGGCGTATTGCGTCACGTCGGCGGGGGCGTGCGCGGCGCGCATCTGCGCCCAGTCGGCGTCCAGCTCCTCGGCGACGATGGTGGAGAGGCCCGTGTAGACGCCCTGGCCCATCTCGAGGTGTTTGATCAGCACGGTGACGGTGTTGTCGGGCGCCACCCGGATGAACGCGTTGGGCGCCAGCGTGCCGGGCACGGCGGCTTGCGCGCGCGGTGTTTTCCCCTGCCAGACAAAGCCCACCACCAGTCCGGCGGCAGCGCCTTTCAAGAGGCCGCGGCGGCTGGCGCGGGCGAGGAGGCGGTCGGCGGGGCGCAGGAAGGTCATGGCGGTGGCTCCTGATCAGGGCGGGCCTTTTCAAATCGGGCCTTTTCAAATAATGCGCGCCGCCCGGCGCACAAGGCAAGTTACCGTCTCGGACATTGGGATGCCTTATTCGGGGGGTACGCTCTGCGAGCGCGGCCCGCAGCCACCGGCCAAACGTCTGTTGTGTAGTACCTTTTGGGTGTAAGCTTTCCGCCATCATTTCGTCAGGGAGGGCTGAGGGACATGGGGATCAACCGCAGGAACCTGTTGCAGGCGACATCGGCCGCCGCGGCCTTTTTCGGGGCCGGCGCCGCCAAGGCCGCGACGGCAAGCCCCCGCAAGGGTGACGTGGAACTGCGCGGCACCGTGGGCCGCCTGGAACGGCTGGGCTCGCTGGAACTGGAAAGCCAGCAGGACTTTCTCACGGGTTTCCGCAGTTTCGTGAACGACGATCTGCGCAAGGCCGCTGCCATGCGCGCCGAAGCCATCGTGAAATCGGCCGGCATGGACCCCAAGGGCGAGATGAAATACGCGCAAGCCGCGGCCCTGTTTGAAAAAGATCCCATCATGGCGACGTACGTGAAGGCGTGGGTGGCCAACCAGCAGCAAACGTGGTCGACGATCCAGGATTACTTCCACCGCAATGCCGACCAGTACCTGTCGGAAATGGACGCCTTCGACAAGCAAGGCCCCGGCACGGTGGAATGGGACCCCAAGATGTTCATTCCCGATTACACCAAGCATGAAATCCACATTCAGCCGGGCGGCTATGTGGGCGACCCGTTCGCGGGCTACATCAATTTCTACGGCGTGAACAATTTCTACGCCGGGCGGAACTACCAGGACGAAACCCAGTATGCGATTGCACAAGCCGTGCCGCTGCCCAAGGACGGCAAGGTGAAGCGCATCCTCGATCTTGGCTGCGCCACGGGCCGCCTGACGCTGCAGATGAAGGAACGCTTCCCCGACGCCGAAGTGTGGGGCATCGACGTGGGCGGACCCATGGTGCGCTATGCCCACGTGCGCGCCGCCGATCTGGGCATCGACGTCAACTACGCCCAACGCCTGGCCGAGGACACCAAGTTCCCCGACGGCTACTTCGACATCGTGACGTCCTACATCCTGATGCACGAAGTGACGATAGAGGCCTCGCACAAGATCACCGCCGAGGCGCTGCGCGTGCTGCGTCCGGGCGGCGTGTACTTCCCGGTGGACTTTGCGAATGGGAAACAGCGCGGCCCGATCACGCCCTATGCGGCCTTCTCGGTGTGGTGGGATCATCGCTGGAACAACGAAGTGTGGTCGATCGACTACCGCGACAGCAATTACGCCGACTTCATGCGCAAGGCAGGGTTCGCGGTGGACGAAACCGTGAAATCCGCGCGGCGCGGGCACGGCGGACTTCTCGGCATCAAGACCTAAGCGTCCTCAAAATCTTTTTCGCCGGAACGCCGCTGCCTGTGTGTAGCGGCGTTTTGCTGTGTGCGGCGCGTGAAGCGCCTCTCAATACTTTCTTAACCGCGATTTGCAACACGGGCTTGACCACGCGACTCGGGCATGATTCAATGAATCATTACTTCGCGGCTTGAGTTCGTTGGATGAGGGGCGTCGCAAAGTGGGTCGAGAGTTTAGCCGTAAGGCGCGTCAGGTCCTCGGTCCCCTGATGGGGGCTGCTGTGATGGTCTACTTCGGCTATCACGCGGTTCAGGGTGACCGGGGCTTGATTGCCTGGTGGAATTTGCGCTTCGAGATCGAACGCGCCAACACGGCGCTTGATCAAGTCTCCGCCGAAAAGGCGGCGCTGGAAAAGCGCGTGGCGCTGCTGCGCCCCGAAAGCCTTGATCCCGACATGCTGGAAGAACGCGCGCGCCTCATGCTGGGCGCCGTCAGCCCCAACGACCGAATTGTTCCCGATGTGGTGAACTGATTTTCGCGGCCCACGAGTCTTCACTGTTTCAGCGGCTTCGGGCCGCTTTTTTTATGCCCGCATGACAATATAAATAGCCGACTATTTAAAACTGAACTTTGCCCGCATTTTCGGGTCGCAATTTTGCATCGTTAAGTTCGAGGCTGCCCTAACTTTCAAGACAGTTTGGGGCAATTCGCGGTTTTCAATTGCGCATTTTTGCGGCGCACACATACTCAAGCCTTATTTTTCAGCAGCTTAACGCGCCACCAAAATTGTGCGTTGCAAAACAAGGACTTAACCAAGCTTTAGCTTGCCGCTGCGCAATTTCGTTGCGATAGAGACAAGAGCTACGCGGGTCCGAGGTGGTGTGTCCTCGCCGCGAAAGACCTTGAGAACAAACAATAAAGACGCACAACAGGGAGAGGCCCATGGCGACCAAACGGGGCGGCACAAAAGCCACCAATCCGTCCATCGACTCCAAAACACTCGTCCAATTTTACCGCGACATGCTGTTGATCCGCCGCTTCGAGGAGCGCGCGGGCCAGTTGTACGGCATGGGCCTCATCGGCGGCTTCTGCCACCTCTACATCGGCCAAGAGGCCGTGGTGGTGGGCTTGCTGGCCTGCGCCAGACCCGGCGACAGCGTCATCAC
>JAEUKM010000350.1 GCA_016793085.1 Rhodospirillaceae bacterium | reverse complement strand
CTGCTCGGCGATGTCGGTGATCAGCGCGACCACCTGGCCGATCTTCTGGGCCGTCGTGTCGAGGCTGCGCACCAAATCTTTGGTTTTGGTGGCTTCCGCGACGGCCTGAGCGGCGACACGGCTCGATTCGGCCACTTGGCGTGTGATCTCGGCGATGGAACTGGACAGTTCCTCGGTCGCCGCCGCAACGGTTTGAACGTTGGTCGAGGCTTGCTCGGACGCGGCAGCCACGGCGGTCGACTGCACGTTGGTTTCTTCGGCGGCGGCCTGCATGGTCTGAGCCGAGGCTTCCATCTGCTGACTGGCGGACCCAACCGTGTTCAGCACCAGTTTGATCACGTTGTCGAAGTTGGCGGTACGGGCCGAAATCTTTTCGGCACGGACTTCCTTGGCCTTGCGTTCGGCGTCCTGGGCCGCGGCAAGTTCCTCGGCTTTGATCATGTTGTCCTTGAAGACCTGCACGGCGTCGGCCATGGCGCCCACTTCGTTGGCGAGGCCCGTGCCGGGGATGACGACGGTCTTATCGCCGCCCGCCAGCGTCTTCATGGCGTCGGTCATGCTCACGACGGGGCGGCTGATGGCGCGTCCGATCAGCACCGCGATGAAGATGCCCGCGATGATCGACAGGGTCGATACGGTGATAGTCACCCATTCGACGGTCTGGATGGACGCAGCGGCGCGGGGCCCGACGGTGTCCTGCACTGCTTTGGCTTTCGCCGTCATGTCTTCGATGTGTGCGGCGATGGAGGGACCGATTTTGTCGAGTTTCTCCTTGACGATCGCTTCTTCGGCTTCGTGTGTCGTCACGACCTGCTGAAAGGTGTCGGCGTACTCGCGTTCCAACGTAACAACAGCATTGCCGCCGGCTAGTTTGCCGACGCGTTCGATGCCGTCGTTGATTTCCTTCAGGGCGCGCTGGGCCTGAGCGTTGTCGCCCGTGCGCATATACTTGGCGACGTAAATGCGGCTGATAAGGGCCGAGCGCAAGGCTTCGCCCGCGGCCACGGCGTTGCCGCCGCGCATCAGGGCCGACAGGTCCTTCTCGATTTCAGGGCCCAACTTATCCAAGTTGGCCGATAGCCCGTCGCGCTTGTTCTGCAAGTTCACGACTTTCTCGAATTCCTCGCCGTAGGTGTTCAGGTCGTCGCAGATCTGCTGCACGTCCTTTTTGCCTTCGGCGGTGACCATTGCTTCCAGGGCGGTGAAGCAGTCTTCCACGGCTTCTTTTATTTTCTCCTCCGCCATATGCGCGCTTTCGGGCGAGCCCGAGATCAGGAAATTCTTCACCGCGATGCGCGCGGCCAGAAGGTCGGCCTCGATGGTGGCCAGATTGACGCTCTGGCGAGCTTGGGTACGGTATTCCGAGAAATTGTTGCTGGCGCTATTGAGGCCGAAGAACGTGGTGACGGCCAGAAGCGCAAGCGCCCCCAGAATCAAGCCGTTGCCGACCGTCAGCCGCTTGGAAATGGTCAGGTTGGTCCACCAACCGGTGTTTGCGCGTGTGTAAGCCATGGCAGGGTCCTCTGCGTTCGTGGTGTCGAGGACCGCACTGTGCAAGTTCCAGCGCGCGTTGTCCGAAGCGCGGCAGGATGCATGGGGCGTGAGGAAGAATAAGGCGTATGCCCGCAAGTCTACGCCCTATACGAAAGGATAGGTTGCGGGGGGCTTACCGCCTTTAGCAGCCGACTCTGACCGACGGGTTTGTTGCGGGCCTGAGGGCTTGTGTATCGAGTTGCGCGCCCGTAGGTTCGGCCCTTCTTCGCTCACACCATCTGGCCAGTTCTTCTTGTGAAACCGCACCTCCAGTGAAACCACATCGTATCTCGCCGCAGTCCTTCTGGGCCGTGCGGCTGGAATGTCCCTACAGCCAGTGCGAGGCCTTCGAGACCGCGCTGGCCGACATCGCTGTGGCCGTCAGTTCCTACGAAGTGGAGGAACACGCCCGCCCTGAGGCGATCTGGGGCGTGGAGGGGCTGTTCACCAGCGAACCCGCCCGCGGCGACGTGAGTGCGCGCATTGCATTGGCCGCCCAGGCGCAAAATCTGCCCGAACCTCAGTTCCGCATCGAGCACGTGCCCGCCCGCGACTGGCTGAAGGACAGCTACGAAAGCTTCGCGCCCTTGCGGGCCGGGCGTTTTTACATCTACGGCGATCATATCACCGATCCGCCGCCGCCCAGCGTCCATCCCGTCCGGCTGAATGCCGCGACTGCTTTCGGGTCGGGCGAGCATGAAAGCACCTATGGCTGTCTCTTGGCGCTGTCGGGCTTACGTAAATCTTCGGGGCTTAACCGCGCCATCGCGGCCGGGGGCGGCATGCTCGACCTCGGCTGCGGTTCGGGCATCCTGGCGCTGGGCATGGCGAAGGCCTGGCGCCGGACGGTGCTGGCCACCGACATCGACCCAGAGGCGGTGCGGGTGGCCAGCCTGAACGTCATCCGCAACCAGCAGCACGCCCTGGTGCGTACGGCCCTGGGCGACGGTCTGAACGCGCGCGCCATTCGCCGCCGGGGGCCTTTCGCGCTGGTGACGGCCAACATCCTGGCGCGGCCCCTGTGCCGCATGTCGCGGGCCCTGACCGCCCTGTTGCGGCCGGGCGGGGTGCTGGTGATGGCCGGGCTTTTGCAGTGGCAGGAGGCCATGGTGCTGGGGGCCTACCGCCGCCAGGGCCTGAAACTGATGCGGCGGATCGTCCTGAACGGCTGGTCGACGCTTGTTTTGAAGCGTTGAAACGCTGCCCCAGAGTTACTAGGTTCTGCCGATGAACCATTCCTCCAAGCAAGCCCGATTTGCCCTCCAGGCCCAGCGTTTAGCGGCCCTGCGGGTGGCCATGACCAATGCGGGC
>JAEUKM010000306.1 GCA_016793085.1 Rhodospirillaceae bacterium | reverse complement strand
AATACAGGCTGTATCGGTTGGTTGCGGCGGCATACTAAAAACATGCTTGCCGTATGACCATTACAAACTCGTGACATTATGCGGGTTGGACGCTGATAAAAACATGGTATTTCAGATACTTGTGACCCGTTTGGGGGGACTTTTTCGTTTCCTTTAACGCGGATGTGACAAAAATTCCTCTCAAGGCCGACCGCAATGACCGACCTTGCCCTCTACGCCGGGCTTTTCTTCAGCGCCTTTCTGGCCGCCACCCTGATCCCCGGCTCATCCGAAGTGCTGCTGGCGAGCCTGCTGGGTGCCGGGCGCGGTGAGCCCTGGGTACTTCTCGCCGTCGCCACGCTGGGAAACGTGATGGGCAGTATCGTCAACTGGGTGTGCGGACGGTTTCTGGCGCACTTCAAGGACAAGCGGTGGTTTCCGGTTTCACCACAACGCTACGACCAAGCCGCGGCATGGTACGGGCGCTATGGGCTGTGGTCGCTGTTGCTGGCCTGGGCGCCCATTATCGGCGATCCGCTGACAGTTGTTGCGGGCGCGCTGCGCACACCGCTGCTGCCGTTCACGCTGCTGGTAACGGTGGGCAAACTCGCCCGCTATCTCTTCGTTTATGCGCTGGCGGGCGCGCTCTGAGAATGCGCGGTATACGCCAAAGCGAGTTTTAAACTACGCGCGATGTGGCTGGCCTTGCTCTGCAGAATCGCGGCTGCAGCCGGATCGAACACCTCAGCCGTCGTTTCTGCCCATAACTCAAGCCAGCGATCGAACATGGCGGGCGTGATCTCGGCCACGTGCTTCGTGTGCGCGGCCATGGGGTTGCCTTTGTAGGCGCCGCTGGTGAGCATGATCGACGACCAGAAGCGCGCGAGCTTCTCCAGATGTTCGGGCCAGTCCCCGACCGCGCGATTGAACACGCCGCCGATCAGCGCATCCCTACGCACCTTGGCGTAAAAGCGCGCCACCAGGTCCGCCAGTTTGTCCTCGGTAACGCCGGGCATATCCGTCCGCAGATGGGTCATGACCGCCTCGTTAATATGTATATCAAATACATATTATCCCCTTGCTTAATATGCAAATGAAATGCATAAATAAGCCCAGCAGATTCGGAACGGGTGCCATGCGGCTGACGCGCTATACCGACTATTCCTTGCGGGTGCTGATTTACCTGGCCGCGCGCGGCGACGAGCCGGCCTCGATTCAGGACATCGCGAAGGCCTACGGCATTTCCTACAACCATCTGATGAAGGTGGTGAACGCGCTGGCCCATCACGGCTTTGTCGAGACTACCCGTGGGCGCAAAGGCGGCATCAGGCTCGCCCACCCGGCAGCCAAAATCGGCGTAGGCGATGTGGTGCGCAAAACCGAAGACGGCATGGACCTGGCCGAGTGCGGCAGTTGCGTCATTGCGCCCGCCTGCGGCCTTACGCCCGTTCTCGCCAAGGGCGTCAACGCCATGCTGAGAGTGTTCGACGATTATACCATCGCCGATTTCATGACCAAGCGGCGCCAACTGGCCGCCGCGCTGGATGCCGCAGCTTAAGTGCCGCGCCCGGCCCCGCAACACCGCAAAAACCACAATAAACAAACAGAGGAAGGATAACGAGTATGAGCACGTTGTTAGAACGCATCGGCGGTGAAGACGCGGTGAAGGCCGTCATCAACGCCTTTTACGACAAAGTCTTCACCGACGAGGCCTTAAAGCCGTTCTTCGCCGACACCGACTTCGCCAAGCAACGCGTGCGCCAGACCAAATTCGTGGTGCAGTTCTTGGGCGGCAAGATGCCCACAGCTCATGAATACATGCGTAACGCCCACCGCAAGTACGTGCATGAAATGGGCCTGGGCGAGGTTCACTTCGACATCGTGGTCGGCCATCTGGCCGTCACGATGCAGGAATTCAACGTCCCCGCCCCCTTGATCGCCGAGGTGGCCGCAGGGCTCGAAACCCTGCGCAACGACGTGCTGGATGTCCCCGTCAAAGACGCGGCGTAACCAAACCGTCATATCTGCCAACGGGGCCGCAGATCCGATGCTCCGGGTTTGCGGCCCCCTTGCTTCTGGTCTATGCCTAGTCCGGCCCAACGCTGTGTGACACCGCCATGACCCAGCCCCATCCCGGATGGCCCGACCGCCGCATTCTCGACATGTTCGGCATTGACCTGCCGATCCTGCAGGCGCCCATGGCGGGCGCTTCCACGCCCGAAATGTGCATCGCCGTGTCCGAGGCGGGCGGCTTGGGCAGTTTGCCCTGCGCCATGATGAACACGGGGCAAGTACGTACCGCCCTCATGGCCATCACGGCAGCCACGCGCAAGCCTTACAACGTCAATTTCTTCTGTCACACACCGCCGGTCCCCAATGCCGAGCGCGAGGAAGCCTGGAAGAAGCGCCTCACCCCCTACTACGTTGAGCACGGCCTGCATCCCATCGGACCCACGCCCGCCTCGACCCGCGCGCCGTTCGACGATGCTACCTGCGCGCTGGTGGAGGAGTTCAAACCCGCCGTGGTCAGTTTTCATTTCGGACTGCCGGCGAAAGATTTGCTGGCGCGCGTGCGCGCCACTGGAGCCAAGATCATCGCTTCCGCCACCACCGTCGCCGAGGGCCGCATTCTCGAGCAGCGCGGTTGCGACGCCATCATCGCCCAAGGATCCGAGGCCGGCGGGCATAGGGGCACGTTCATCGCCGACAACATGGCGGGCCAGGTGGGCACGTTCGCGCTGGTGCCGCAGATGGCCGATGCCGTGCGCGTGCCCGTCATCGCCTCCGGCGCCGTGGCCGATGCGCGCGGCATTGTTGCGGCTTTTACCTTAGGTGCAGCGGCGGTGCAGATCGGCACGGCGTATCTCTTGTGCCCTGAAGCCAAGATCACGCCGTTTCACCGCCAGGCACTGAGAACGGCCAATGCCGACGACACCATGATCACCAACCTGTTCACGGGCCGCCCGGCGCGCGGCATCGCCAACCGGCTGATGCGCGAAGTGGGCCCGCTGTCGGACTTAGCCCCCGAATTTCCGCTGGCGGGTGGCGCCCTCATTCCCTTGCGGCAGAAAGCCGAGCCAGTGGGCATCGGCGATTTCAGTAGCATGTGGTCGGGCCAGGCCTCGCGGCTTGCGCGCGAAATGCCGGCTGGCGAACTCACGCGCGTCCTGGCCGCCGAGGCCTTGAACAAACTCCATCCCGCCTCTGACGGCGACTGAGCTTTGGGGCCGTTCGCTGCAACTCCGGCCCCGCAGCGCGCTGGCGGACCCTGAGCTGGCGGACCCTGAAGTGCACGCAATTCAGGCTGCAGCAATCCTTTGCGTTGGTTTTCAGGCGCGGCTCAGCAATTAAAAGGAGAAATCGGGCGTATTATGTGTGCGACTCAAAACAAGCTGCTCGCCTGATTGAGGGGCTATGAATTGGTGAACCCTTGGCGTGCGCCACCATTGATTGGGTAAAAAGTTCATGGTGTCATACCTTCGGGTTGCAGACTGACTGATTGATCCGGGGGGCACTAATCAGCGCATGACCACCCAGGATTTCTCTGCGTTATCTCATCGCGCCTGCAAGATTCTCACACTTGTCGCAGGGGTGTTTCTCCTTGCCTCGTGGACGTTCAGCGCCTGGCACGCCGTCCACGATCGCGACGAGCGCCTGCGCCATCACATCAAGGATATCGCCAATCTGGCCGACGTGTTGCGCGAGCAGACGCGCGAGAAGCTGCGCGTGTACGACCAGGGCCTATACGGCATCTCACGCAGCATCGATACAAACCAGTTAAGCAATCCCGACCCCGCCGTGCGCGCCGAGATTCACCGCATCTTACAGGCGCGCGCCGCAGCAACACCGGGCGCATTACAATTTTTCGTCGTCGATGAAAAAGGCATTGTCCGGCACTCCTCGTTTGCGCTGGACCCGGAGCCGATTGATCTGTCGTGGCGGCCCGAACTGCCGCCGATCATGGAAGGCCCCGAGGGCACTACGATCCTCATCCCTACGCTGACGGGC
>JAEUKM010000304.1 GCA_016793085.1 Rhodospirillaceae bacterium | reverse complement strand
GACAGTTCGTTCTCATGGCGCGCGATCAGCACGCCGTCCTTGGTGATGACAAGGTCGGGCTCGATGTAATCGGCCCCCATTTCAATCGCCAGCGTATAGGCTGCGATGGTGTGCTCAGGCAGGTATCCGCTGGCCCCGCGGTGCGCAATCACCAGGGGCTTGGCGAGAGCGCCAGAACCGAACATGCAAAGGACGGCGATAAAAGCAGCGCGAACCATGGCATCACCTCAAGTCCTGAGGGCTCAGGATGCCATGATAAACGAAAGGCGGCCCTAGGGCATTCCCGGGGCCGCCTTCACATTCACAAAAGTATCACACGCGGAATTACTGCAGCAGGGCCCCGCCCTCGGCGCCGGCCTTGCGGCTCTTGATCATGTTGTCGAAGTGCGTCCACACGCCGTCAGCACCGTGCCACTGGCCGCGCGTGGCGGCCTTGGAGTACTCGGTGGCGCGGGTTTCAAAGAAGTTCGCGTGCTCCACGCCGTTCAGAATTTGCGTCAGCCACGGCAGCGGGTGGTCTTTCAGGTTGTAGATGGGCTGCAGGCCCAACTGGCCCAAACGCCAGTCGGCGATGTAGCGGATGTAGGCCTTGATGTCCTCGGGCGTCATGCCGTTGACGGGGCCCATACCGAAGGCGAGTTCGATGAACTTGTCTTCCAGGCCCACCACCGTCTTGCAGCAGTCGACGATATCGTCTTTCACGCCCTGGGTCAGGCAGCCGGTTTCGTGCGCGAAGGTATGGAACAGCTTGATCATCGCCTCGCAGTGCAGGCTTTCGTCGCGCACCGACCACGAGACGATCTGGCCCATGCCCTTCATTTTGTTCTGGCGCGGGAAATTCAGCAGCATCGCGAAGCTTGCGAACAGTTGCAGGCCTTCGGTGAAGGCGCCGAACATGGCCAGCGTGCGCGCGATGTCGGCATGCGTTTCCACGCCGAACTTCTGCATGTAGCTGTGCTTGTCGGCCATCTCGCGGTACTGCATGAAGGCGCTGAACTCGGTATCGGGCATGCCGATGGTTTCAAGCAGCAGCGCATAAGCCGCGATATGGATGGTCTCCATGTTGGAGAACGAGGCCAGCATCATCTTGATTTCGGTGGGCTTAAACACCCGCGCGTAGCGCTCCATGTAGTTGTCGTTCACTTCCACGTCCGACTGCGTGAAGAAGCGGAAGATCTGCGACAGGAGATTGCGTTCGTTGTCGTTGAGCCTGCTGGCCCAGTCCTTGCAGTCCTCGCCCAGCGGTACTTCTTCGGGCATCCAGTGAATCTGCTGTTGGCGCTTCCAGTAGTCGTGCGCCCACGGATAGCGGAAGGGCTTGTAGCCAAGCGAAGAGGTCATCAGCCCCGGCAGGACGATGCCGGGGGCGGGCGTAGCGTCGTTTGGCGTGACGATCTTGTTCATTCGGGGGCAGTCCAGGCGAAAAGAGGGAGCGGAGTTTTAAGGAATTTCTCGGGGCCTATTGGCTTAGAGCCTACTGGCAGGCGAGACATTCCTCGTAATCGGTTTTGTTCTCGCTCAGTTTTCGCTCGGGCCACTGGCGGGTGTTATCGGCCTCGACCCCGGCGAAGGCGGCGCGCTGCACCGACTTCGAGCGGAGGTAATAGAGGCTTTTCACGCCCGACTCCCACGCCTTCCAGTGCAGCATCATCAAATCCCATTTATCCACGTCGGAGGGGATGAACAGGTTGATGGACTGTCCCTGGCAGATGAACGGGGAACGATCAGCCGCGAATTCCACGATCCAGCGCTGATCGATTTCAAAGGCCGTCTTGAACACGGATTTTTCCTCGTCCGTGAGGCCGTTCAGGTGCTGCACCGAGCCCTGATGCTCCAGGATCGAGTTCCAGGTGGCGGGATTGTCGAGGCCCTTGGTTTCCAAAAGCTTCGTCAGGTACGGGTTCTTCACCGCGAACGAACCCGACAGCGTCTTGTGCGTGTAGACGTTGGCCGGAATCGGCTCAACGCACGGGGACGTGCCGCCGCAGATGATCGAGATGGACGCCGTGGGGGCAATCGCCAGCTTGTGCGAAAAGCGCGCCATGACGCCGGTTTCGGCGGCATCGGGGCAAGCCCCGCGTTCTTCGGCGAGCTTCACCGAAGCGGCATCGGCGGCGCGGCGGATATGCTTGAACATCTTGATGTTCCAGCTTTTCGCCATGGCGCTTTCGAACGGAATTCCTTTGAGTTGCAGGAACGAGTGGTAGCCCATGATGCCCAAGCCCACCGAACGCTCGCGCATGGCCGAATACTTGGCGCGGTCCATGGACGACGGCGCGCGGTCGATGAAGTCCTGCAGCACATTGTCGAGGAAGCGCATGACGTCTTCGATGAACAGCTCTTCGCCCGCCCATTCGTCCCACGTCTCGACGTTCAGCGAGGACAGGCAGCATACGGCGGTCCGGTCCACGCCGAGATGATCGGGGCCGGTGTGCAGCATGATTTCGCTGCAGAGGTTCGAGGTAGTGACCTTCAAGCCCAAGTCGCGCTGATGCTTGGGCATCTGGCGGTTCACGGTGTCGGCGAAGATCAGGTACGGCTCGCCGGTGTTGAGGCGGTTTTCCAGAATCTTCTGCCACAGTTCGCGCGCGTTCACCGTTTTCATCACTTCGCCGGTCTTGGGGCTCAGGAGTTCGAACGGTGTGTCGTCGCGTACGGCTTCCATGAACTTATCGGTGATGTTCAGGCCGTGGTGCAGGTTCAGGCTCTTGCGGTTGAAGTCGCCCGAGGGCTTGCGGATTTCCAGGAATTCTTCGATTTCGGGGTGGTGCACGTCCAGGTACACGGCCGCCGAGCCGCGGCGCAAGCTACCTTGCGAAATCGCCAGCGTGAGCGAATCCATCACGCGCACGAAGGGAATGATGCCGGAGGTGTGGCCGCAGTTACGCACTTTCTCGCCGATGGAGCGCACCTTGCCCCAGTAGGTGCCGATGCCGCCGCCGTTGGAGGCGAGCCAGACGTTTTCGGTCCAGGTGCCGACGATGCCGTCGAGGTCGTCGTTGACGGAGTTCAGGAAGCACGAGATGGGCAGGCCGCGGTCCGAGCCGCCGTTGGACAGCACGGGCGTGGCCGGCATGAACCACAGCTTCGAGATGTAGTCGTAGATGCGCTGGGCGTGGTCGATGTCGTCGGAGTAGGCGCGTGCCACGCGGGCGAACATGTCCTGATAGGACTCGCCGGGCAGGAGGTAGCGGTCCTGCAGGGTGGCCTTGCCGAAATCTGTGAGCAGCGCATCGCGCGAACGGTCGATGCGGATGGACGGGACCACATCCAAGGCCGTGGTGTCGCGCGATCTGGGGGTTTGATTGGTGAGAGACTGCGGAGCAACAACAGCGGCGGAGCCAACATCGAGTGCGTAGTTCATTTATTCCCCTCGTTCTGCCGCGGCGCGGCCCCCAACCCGGGCAGCGCCTTAAAAAACATACCTAGCGACGGAGGGAATCAAGCCCCCGTTCCGGCCACTATTCCCTTGAATCGTAAGGGCTTAGCGGTCCAGACCGGTCCGGGCCTCTCCAAGGCCATCCTGGCTTATCGGGTGGTGTGGCCTGTTTATCCAGGCCTTGTCCCAACTTGCCCCTCGTTTCCCCTCGCACCCCAGACTTAGTCGTTCTTGGGTGGTTTCGCCGCTAGATATGGTGGATGCGTGACTGAG
This sequence comes from Rhodospirillaceae bacterium, assembly GCA_016793085.1. Lineage (GTDB taxonomy): Bacteria > Pseudomonadota > Alphaproteobacteria > Rhodospirillales > Rhodospirillaceae. The sequence continues at coordinate 5,457 of JAEUKM010000304.1, read as the reverse complement.
TCCCGTCAACTACATTTTGGGCTCGAAAAATGAAATTCGACAAGATTTAGACAATTTTCATCGAAATGTTAAAAACACGCCTTAGCTTGCTGGAATCATTAACGATTCCCTAATTCCAAAAATGACCGCGCAAGCCCGGAATCAGCACTGCTTAACCCTCAAAAAGGCCGCGCGGACCCTAGTAAAAACGGCAGGTCAAGAGGGAAAAAACGCCTCTAGTTTCGAGCCATTCCAGAAAAGCATTATTGCATTGCACAAATATGCCTTGTGACCAATGGTGCGTTGCAGCATTACTATCTCAAGACCGAATTTTGAAGATTGAGGGACAAAATGTTCACGTCTGAGCAAAAAGAATTGCTGGCCTTCCTGGCGGAATCGGCGCTGGAACTGGCCACGCAAGCCCACAGCACCAGCGGCCGCGCGCTCGACGCGTTGTTGAATGAAGCTGAAGAATTGATGGCGATTCGCGCCAACCTGATGAATCGCCACTGGACCGCGGCAAACGCAAACCAATACGAACTGCCGTTCGAAATGAAGAAAGCCGCCTAAGGCTTCGCTAGAAAAATACTCTGCAAAAAAAGAGATCGCGCGCCCGAGTCGTCAACTCGGGCGCGTTTTTATTTGCGCGCAAACCCAGGCAAACCGCGGCTTTGCGGGCGATTCACACTTCCTTAAGCACAGCGCGGAATTGTCTGAAACGTGAGTTCTGTTCCCCCAATGGAAACTCGCGCCGAGACTTAAAGTTCGATCACGCTTCGCGCCGCTGAACCGCCAGGACCAGCATCGAAGACGCGATCATGTCCCGCCGATGCCGCGACGATTCCGTCGTGCGCCTTCCATTGGAACATAGAACTCCCGCGAGTTTCGAGGATGCCGGCAACGGCATCGAGCCGCCGCTGGTCATGCAGGTGTTGGCATCCTCGTTCAGAGTAACGCTGGGGCTCTCTCTTCCCTCCCCACCCCACATCCCCAGCAGACTGCGGCGGGCTCTTTATTGAGTCCGCCGCCTTTTTTTGTGGCCGTTTCAAATCAACCGCGTCTTGGGTTATCAACGGGCCATGCTGTATTTCGCCTACGGGGCCAACCTGAACAAACGCGCCATGCGCCAGCGCTGCCCGGCCGCGCGGCCCGTTGGTGCTGCGGAATTGCGCGGCTACAAGCTGTGTTTCAGGCGCTGGGCCGACATCGTGCCTGCCGCTGATGCGCATGTTCTGGGGGCGTTGTGGCAGGTCACACCTGCCTGCATCCGCGCGCTCGATGCTTTCGAGGGCGAAGACTACCGCCAGATCACCGTAACGGTGGCACACGATGGAAAAGCCGTGGACGCCATGGCGTACATCATGACGGGTGAGCAGCGCCTGGCTCCACCCGACATGGCCTACACCCGCGAGATTGCCGTCGGTTACCGTGACTGGGGCTTTGATGAGACGATTCTGCGACGGGCGCGTTACGATACGTTGAACGTGGGCCCGGGCATTGCAGGGCTGGCCGCCGCACCGCAACATCCGGCGCCTGAAGGCGATCACCCGCCACGCCGGCGCGCGTTGTGGGATCCGGCCGCGCAACAAAGCGGCAATGTCGATCAGCTTATTGCGCGCGGCAGACCCAAGCCGCCGCGGACTTAAGTCTTCGGAACGTTCGCCAGCCTTTTCCGCAACTGGTGCGTGGTGAAAAACGCCATGACGCAAAACACGAAGATACTTGAGGCCAAAGCCGCCAGCCCCGCACCGGTGGCGCCATAGGTTTTGCCCAAGAGATAGATGAGCGGCAGGAAAATGCCGAACACCGAGACTGCGTTCACCTGTAGGGGAATGCCAGGACGGCCCATGGCAAACAAGGCCGGGTCCATGGAAAAGCCCGACACCGTCAGCGTGGCCGCGGCCACCAGCAGCACCAGGACAGCGTAAGCGGCGACGAATTCATCCCCGAATGCCACGGTCAGGAACGCCTGGCCGAACAGCAGCGCAATCGCCAGCAGGACTACGCCAGCGCCGCCGCCGAGCGCGCCGCCGCGCAAGATGAGGCGCGGAAATTCCGCCCAGCTTCCTTGCGAGCCCAGCTTGGCGAACTCGGGGTAGATGGACTGGTTCAGCAATTCGGCGGGCTTGGTCAGCGTCGTCGCCACATCCTTGCCGATTTTGTACAGCCCCGCTTCCGTGGGCCCGCCCGCAAAGCCGATCAGGAACGTCGCCATGTGGCCGGTGACCAGCAGCAGCGAGGAATGGAAATTCGAGATGATCGAAAAGCGCCAGATGCTGTCGTGCCCCTGCGTCACCCCGCGCAAGGACCACGTCATGCCCTGCAGCAACCCGCGCTTGGCCACTTCGCGCCAGCCTAGCACGATGAGAGATAACCCGCCGACGACGCCCGCGACGAACCACGCCAAGAGATAGGCCCAGATCGGCGCATCGAACACCACCGCCACGATGGCAACGCCGATGAGCCGCAACAGCGGCGTAATGCTGGCCTGCGCGGTCAACAGGTCGAAGCGGTCGAACAGGCGGAGCAGCCCCGTAGGTGTAGCGATGACGGTGAAGAGGATGAGGAAACTGTAGATTTGCGCGTATTCGATCACCTCGGCGTCCCACTGCACGTAGGGCCCGACAATGGGCGCGCCGAAGTAGCCCACCAGCACGCCGACGATGACGCCGCAGAGATCCAGCATAGCGGTGAATTTGAGGAGATTCTGGAATCCGGCGATATCGTTGTTCTTGAGCACGATGGCGCCATACCGAATCAGCGCCTGCCACGATTGAAATGTGGCAAGGCCGGTGATCACCAGCACGTATGTTTGGACGAGGATGACGAGGCCGAAATTGCCCGCCCCCAGGCCGTGCGCCATCAGGCTTAAGGTGCCGAGGCTTAAGAGCCCGTTGGCGGCGCGCCCCGACAGCAACAGTGACGCATTCTTGAAGATGCGGCGCAGCACGCCGTCGGAGAACCAGTGTTTCAGCGTCGCCAGCGGTGAGAAGCGCGTCATGACAGGGGGTTAGGCACCGAGGGTTTGGGCAGAGGGTTAAGGGCCCGGAAACAGCCGATTTGCTGAGACAGGTGTAATGCCGTATGAAGCGCCCGCACAACCCTTGTTTTGCTTCCGGGCCAAGGGCCTAGGCCCCTCACCCGGACGGGGTTTTGGGATAAAATCAGGCCGCCCCGTTCGTCGGATTGACCGCTCAGATTTACACACGTTTAGATCAGCAATGCCCGATTCCGCGACCCCCAATCCTGCCATCAGCGTTTCCGAGGTTTATGCGGGCTGGGCCGCAGGCGCGCCTCGCAGTTTCGCGCCCGAGGCCATGCATCGCGCCAAGCGCGCCTTCATCGACGTAGTGGCGTGCATGGTGCCGGGTGCGGTGGACGAAGCGGCCGTGACGTTACGCGCGGTCAGTTCAAAGTGGGGCGCGGGCCCCTGCACGGTCGTGGGCGAAACGGCGGGGCAGTCGGCACCGCTGGCCGCACTCGCCAACGGCATGGCCGCGCACGCGCTGGACTTCGATGACAATTTCGATCCCGCAAAAGCGCACATTACAGCCGTCTTGGGGCCGGCGCTGTTGGCCTTGGGCGAAGAGCGCAAGGCCACGGGATCGGATATTCTTGCGGCTTACATCGTGGGCTTGCAGATCGCGACACGCGTGGGCCAGGGCTTAAACCCCTACCACCGCAATCGCGGCTGGCACGCTACCTCCACCGTGGGCGCTATCGGCGCGGCGGTGGCCTGTGGGCATCTCATCAAACTCGACGCCGCCAAGATGCGCCACTGCCTGAACATGGCCACCAGCTACGCGGGCGGCTTCATGAGCCAGTTCGGTTCCATGACCAAACCCTTGCACGCGGGCAAGGCCGCCGAAGCGGGCGTGGTCTGCGCCACGCTGGCCGAAGCGGGTTTGAGTGCCGGCAGCGAAACCCTCGACGGACCCAATGGCATGGCGCGCCTGATGGTGGGCCCGGACCTGGAAGAGTTACGCAATAGCTCCTTCAAGCGCGAGCACGGCCAGACCATGCGCTTTGCCACCGACAGCATCGGCGAGCCCCTGGCCATCCTGGCGCACGGCTTGAAAGTGAAACGCTACGCCACCTGCGGCTCGACGCACCGCGCGCTGGATGCGACCCTTAATCTCATCGCGCAGCACAACATCGGCCCCAAGGACGTGGCGCGCATCGACGTGTATGCACCCGTGTCGCACTTCAACAACCTGATGTACACGAACCCGCAAGACGGCATGCAGGCCAAGTTCTCCATGGAATTCTGCCTGGCCGTGGCCTTGTTGAATCGGGGCGTGGGTCTGGCCGACTTCACGCCCGAGGCCGTGAACAATGCAAACTTCCGCAACCTGATGCCTTTGGTGCACCGCCACCCGGTCGACAAGCTGGAATCGGAGTTTCCGACGCGCGTGGAGATCACGCTGAACAGCGGCGTACGCTGCACCGCCGAAGTGGATGCACCCAAAGGCCGCGCCGACAACCCCATGACCGACGCCGAGCTTTGGGATAAATTGCAGCAGTGCTGCCGCGGCGTTTTGGACGATGAAAGCACTTCGCGCATCAGCGACGCGTTGAACAAGCTCGATGGCCCGCAAACCATTAATGCTTTGATGGCGGCCTTACGTTTTAATCAGAAAAGGTAATTGGAAACCGTTGCCATGGCGGAGTTGAAATTCACGGCGCTGATTCTGGCGGCCAGCCGGCGCGGGGCGCAAGACCCCGTCGCGCAGATTCAAGGCCTGTCGCACAAGTGCCTGGTCACCCTGAACGGCACGCCGATGGTGCAGCGCGTGATCGATTGCCTGCGCGGCGCCAAGCACATCAGCCGCATTTTCGTCTCCATCGAAGACCCGGCCATTTTACGCACGATTCCGGCCGTCGCCGCCATGCTGGACAAGGGCGAAATCGCCACCGTACCCAGCGAGGGCAACTTGGCGCAAAGCGTCTACAAGGCCGTGGCCGAGATTGACAGCCCTTTCCCGCTGGTGGTCAGCGCCGGCGACAACGCGCTGCACACACCTGAGATGATCGATCACTTCTGCGGCGAAGTGGCGGCGAGCGAAGCCGATGTTTATGTGGCCATGACACGCGCGCAGTTGATCCTCGACAAATACCCGGGCGGGCAGCGCGCCTTCCACCGCCTGAGGGACGAGGCGTATTCAAGCTGCAATCTCTATTGCCTGAAAACCCCCGACGGCGTGAAAGCCGCCGAAGCGTTTGCCACCGGCGGGCAGTTCGGCAAGAAGCCCGAGCGCATCATCAACGCCTTCGGCATCTGGGCGTTCATTCTCTACAAGCTGCGCCTGGTCACGCTGGACGGCGTGATGCGCCAGATTTCGCGCGCCATGAACGTGACCGTGCGCAAGGCCCTGATCCCCTGGGCCGAGGGGCCCATCGACGTGGACAACGCCAAAGACTACGCGCTGGTCACGCAAATCTTGGAAGCGCGCGAAGGCAAGCGCACGTAACGGGGCC
>JAEUKM010000295.1 GCA_016793085.1 Rhodospirillaceae bacterium | reverse complement strand
GGTCGGGATCGCTTGGGCGGGCTCTCCCGACAACAAAATCGACCGGCGACGCAGTTGCGAGGCCGGGCACTTCGCTGATCTTTTGGGCCGCGCGGACGTGGACGTGGTCAGCCTGCAAACGGGGCCGCGCGCCCAGGATCTTGCCCATCGACGCCCGCCGAATCTCGTGTGCGAAATCCAGGGCCATGTGGGCGACTGGGCCGAAACAGCCCAAGTGGTGGCGCAGCTTGATCTGGTGGTGACGGTGGACACGGCAGTGGCGCATCTGGCCGGGGCCATGGGCAAGCCGACCTGGATTCTGCTGCCCTTCAGCCCGGATTTCCGTTGGCTCATGGCCAGCGAGGCAACGCCCTGGTACGGCGCGGTTCGTCTTTTCCGTCAACGCCTTAGGGGTGATTGGACAGGCCTGTTCGCAACCGTGGGCGAGGCCTTAACGGTTTGGAGACAAAAACAGTCCTAGGCTCGCAGCTTGGATGAGGCTGCCGCCCGTGTTAAGCATGTGCCGCTTACGGGCGGCCAAACCGTTTGCGGCAGCGCGTCCCAATTGGACGCGTGGATTGGGGTAGAAGCCCCTTAAAGGAGGAGTCTCCCTTGGTTGGCATTCTTCAAGCTGGTGATGGGTCCCGCCTGTTCGGCACACTGCCGAGCCAGACCAATATCCTGCTCGATAACATCCGCGCCAATACCGCCGAGCGTTTCCAGGCCGAAAAGAAGGCGGTGGACGACGTCGCGGCCGCGCGCGCCGAGGCCATCGACGCCGAGAACGAGCGCTATATTTCGGTGAAGGCCCAGATCAACAACGCGATGATCGCGGTTGAGAACGGCCAGGAAAGCATCGATGCGATCCGCACCACGCTATTGGAAATGCGCACCACCATTGCGCTGTCTGGCGAAGCCGGCGAAGACCCCGAATTGCGCGCCGCCCAGTTTGACGGACAGGTAAACAGCATCAACAACGAAGCCAATTCCATGGGCCCGCTATTCAACCTGGTGGGCGCCATCAACCGCATCGACTATTCGCCCAACCAGATCGAATACCGCAACAGCCTAGGCGCCACTCAAACAACGCTGACCGGTACGCACATCGGCGCCGATTACCGCATCAAGGCCAATGACGGCACCTATTGGATACCCGAACTGGGCACCGACACCATTACCCAGCGCTCGGACATACAGGGCGTGATCCAGAAAACCACGCTGAGTGAAGGCACCGTCATCGACAAGATGGCCTCCACGCGCAACGCGATAAAGCTGGTCAGCTATGATGAGAACACCAAGGACATCGTGATCGAGGTGACCTTCGACCCCACCCAGCCGCCGGAAACCGTGACCGGCAAGCTGGAAGGCGATGGAATCGGACTGATGCCCGCGTTCTTCTACGACGGTCTTAAAACCACGGCCGGACGCCAACGCGCCTTCGCTGCCATCGAAAAGGCCGAGATCGAGCTGACCAGCCGGGCCACGCAGTTGGTCCAGAATCAGGCCATCGTGAAGCGCGACAATCAGGCCATCGACAACAATCTGGACCGGCTAACCAAGGACAAGACCAAAAACCTGATGGATCAGCTGAGCGAAACCGAAAAGCTGCAGATCAAAGCCCAGCAGCAGATCCAGGCCATGTACTACAACCTGGAAACGCTTTCGGCCCAGCAGCAGAACTACGTGCAGGCCTTCGCCGGTTTCGTCAAAAGCCCGTTCCTGCAAATCAGCATCCGCGCATAAATTCACCTGGCAAATTCTGCCCCGGCCCCGGCAAGTTTTGCCGGGCGACAGCGGCCGCATCAGCGCCCTGGCGCCGGGCTGATACAAAAATATCATAAATATCAATAGTTTAGAAAACGATCCGGGCCTGGCCCGGCGCTTGCATCGCTTTCAACGGCTTGGTGTGTCCGAGCCTGTTTGTGATGGAGCGAAAGATGGAATTTGCCGCAGTCAACAGCCCGAAGTCCTCGGCCAAGACGGTCGCGATCACGCTGACCAACGAGGAAGCGAAGAACCCGGCCAACGCCTTTGCCGCGTTGTTGAACCTGGGTGCGGGCGGCGTGCGTTTCAACGCCGAACAGTCCATTTCCAAAGCCGAAGGCCAGTGGCTGCGCTCGGCCCAGGCCGCGCAGCGCGAACGCGACACCGCGCAGAAGCCCAAGGCCGATCATGACGTTAAGGCCAAGGACAAGCTGAACGACGCCGACAAGCCGGCCAACGACGATCACGACGACGTGGCCGCTGCATCGAATGAGACGAAAAAGACCGACGACGCCTCGGCCAGCGATAACGCTGGCACCGGCGCTGTCGCCGAAGCCCAGCCCGCCGAGCAGACCGCCGGCGTGGGCCTGGAAGCCCTGCAAGCCGTCGCAGTTCAGTTCCAGATTCTCGTGCAGTTGCCCAACGGCAACCTGCAGGACATGGGCACCTTCGACCTGAAGGCTCTGTTGGCAGCTGCTTCTCAAGACACGCAACTAGCCGCGGCCCTGGAAGCTGCCTTCGGCCAGGCCGCTGAATCGTTGGCAGCCGGCCAGCCGCTTGTGGCCGATGCCGCGACCGCGCTGGGCACCGACCCTGCCGCCGCACTGCGTGCCGATCCCGCCGCGGCCCTGACCGAAATTGCCGATACCACCGACTTCGCCGATCTGTTCAAGCAGATCGCCGCTGCCTTCCGCCCGCTCGCGCATCAGGCCGTGACGAATGCCGCCGCCACGCAGTCGGCCCAGAATGCTACGACCATGACCCAGGCCGTGGCGCAACACGTGAACGCCAACGCCGATCTGGTCTCGCCCGAAGTGGCCGCGCAGTCCGAAGCCCTGACGCGCATCCTGGGCGATGACCACAAGGTCCGTATTCAGGTGGCCGTGAACGGTCGCACGGTTGCCGACATTCCGTTCGAATACGGCCAGTTCAACCGCTACTCGGGCTACAACCCTGAAGCCTCGCGCACCGCCTCGACCGCCAACGGCCAGGCGGGCTTAGGCACGGCCAGCAACTCCCTGCTGGCTGCCGAA
>JAEUKM010000256.1 GCA_016793085.1 Rhodospirillaceae bacterium | reverse complement strand
CTGTAGATGATGCGCAGGCAATCATGCGGTGCGCCGCCGACCGTGAGTGTCTCCAGGCTTTCGTAGCGCCCGATGCCGTGCTCGATGTGCACCACCAGGTCGCCCTCGCTAAGTTGCGAAGCCTCGGCGATAAAGGCGTCGGCTTTGCGGCGCTTGCGGCCCGTGCGCACCAAACGGTCGCCCAGCAAATCCTGTTCGGTGATGAGCGCATAGCTTTGGGTGACGAAACCGCGCTCCAGCACCACGCTGATGGCGGCGAGCGACCCTTGCGGCGCGTTCAGCGCCTCGGCCCAGGTCTCGGCCTCGGTGAACGTGGTGAAGCCGTGATCCTTCAGCACGCTTTTTAGGCGCGCGCGCGACCCAGAACTGGTGCAGGCCAGCACCACCTTGCGCCCGGCCATCTGCTCGGTGCGCAGGTGCGCCAGAAACGCTTCGTAGACATTCTCGTTGGGCCGGGCGCGCACGTCGGCGAAGTCACGGCCCGGACGGCCCCCGCCGTCATCCTCATGGCCCAGGTCGGTCGGCGCGAAGGCTCGCAAGGCGCTGACGGCCCGACCCGATAAAAGCTTCAGCCATTCGTCGGACTCGATGTAAAGCGCATTGGGAGGCACGGGGTTGTAGATCATCCCCTCCACGTCCCCGCCCTTGCCTTGCGCGGCGGAGACGGTGCGGCGGGCGTGATAGTAATCGCGGATCGTCTCAAAGCGCGCGGCGACTGCTTCTTCGATATCGTGATCGAGCGACAGGCCCGCTGTCGGCATGTAATCCAGCAGTGTCTCAAGCCCGTCGTGGAACAGCGGCAGCCAGTGTTCCATGCCCAGGAAGCGCCGTCCCTCGGCGATGGACTCGTACAGCGCATCGCCCGCCGCCACGGCGCCGAACAATTCGCGGTACCGGCTGCGGAAGCGGCTAATGCTTTCGGGCGTCAGGATGATTTCGCTCATGGGCTTGAGCGAAATGGCCTCGCACGGGCCGGTGGTGCGCTGGCTGACGGGATCGAAGAAGCGCAAACCCTCCACCTCGTCGCCGAACAGATCGATGCGCACGGGCTCAGGGATTCCCGGCGGGAAAATGTCGATGAGGCCCCCGCGCACGGCGAACTCGCCAGGCTCCATCACCTGCTCGGCGCGCACGTAGCCGTTGGCGGCGAGATAGCCGGTGTAGTCCTCCAGCGCCAGGCGTGAGCCTTTCTGTACTTCGCGCGCGGTGCCCGTCAGTTGTACCGCCTTGGGCACACGCTGCAACACGGCGCTGACCGTAGTGATGACCAGGCGCGATTTGCCCGTGGCGATGGGCTCGGTGAGGCGGCACAAGGCGTCGATGCGCCGCGCCACCACGGCGGCATTGGGAGATACACGGTCATACGGCAGGCAGTCCCAGGCGGGCACCGTCACCACCTCGACCTCGGGGGCGAAGAAGGCGACAGCTTCGGCCAGCGCCGTCAGCCGCCCCTCGTCGCGCGCCACGTGCAGCGCGCCGTCACGCAAAAAGCTCCGCGCGCGTTCGGCCAGCACCAGGGCGTCGAACCCGTCCGGCACGCCCGTCAGAATGCGCGCCCCCACTTTGTCCAGGAACCGTTCCATGCTCAGCCCTTCGCGCGCCCGAACGCCACCAGTTCATCGAGCAGAACAGATCGCATGTCGTCCGGCACCGGCTGCTTCTTGATGATCCAGTCCATCAGGTCCACGTCCAGGAGGTCGAGAATCCGGTCGGCGTCGTCCAGTTGATCGGGCTGAAGCCCTGCCGTGCGCGCAGCGAAAAAGCCGCCGACAATGTGGTCGGCCTCCTTCGTGCCGCGATGGCTCGCGCGGTACAAAATGCGCTTTTTCCGGGTCTCGATATCCATGTTGGCCGTGCTGCAAACAGACTCCGCCCCGGATCGGCCCCGCATGGCCGCCAGGAACGCGGCAGTGTATATAGGGCTTAAGCCCGTCTGTCACCCTTTCGCGGCACCAGCTTACGACACCGATGCCCACGCCCAAGTCCTCGCTCCGGCCCGAAATCCTGAACCCGCTGTTCGCCAAAACAACGGCGCTGAAGGGCATCGGCCCGCGCCTGGCCAAGCTGGTGGACAAGCTGGTGGGCGAGAAGATCGTCGGCCTGCTGTGGCACCTGCCCGCCGGCCTTATCGACCGGCGTTTTTCGCCCAAGGTGGGCGACGCCCCACCCAACGAGGTTGTGACGCTGACGGTCGAGGTGCTGGCCCACAGCCCGCCGCCACCGGGCAACAGGCGCGTGCCCTACCGCATCACCTGCGGCGACGACACCGGGCGCATCGTGCTGGTGTTCTTCCATGCCCAGGGCGACTACCTGGAAAACACGTTGCCCATCGGCGAAACGCGGGTGATCTCGGGCAAGGTGGAACTGTTCGACGGCCGCCGCCAGATGACCCACCCCGATCACATCGTGGAGGTGAAGGATATCGCGAGCGTACAGCGCGTCGAGCCGGTCTATCCCCTCACCGCCGGTTTGTCGGGCAAGGTGCTGGACAAGGCGGTGAAGGGCGCCCTGGACCGCGCGCCGAAGTTGCCCGAGTGGCTGGACCCTGCCTTCAAGAAACAACGCCAGTGGCCCGACTGGCGCGACGCGCTGGCAGCCGCCCACAACCCAGGCAGCGAAGCCGAACTGTCGGCGCTGACGCCCGCGCGTTCACGCCTAGCCTATGACGAACTGCTCTCGAACCAGTTAGCCCTGTCTCTGGTGCGTTTGAAGGCGCGCAAGCGGCGCGGACGGCAGATCAGCGGCGACGGCAAGCTGCGGGCCAAGGTGATCGCAGGGCTGCCTTACAAGCTCACGGGCGCGCAGGCCCGAACCTTGAGCGAAATCGAAGCCGATATGCGTAGCGCGTACCGCATGCTGCGCCTGTTGCAAGGCGATGTGGGGAGCGGAAAAACCTTGGTGGCGCTGATGGCCATGCTGATCGCCGTGGAGGCGGGAAGCCAAGCGGCCCTGATGGCGCCCACGGAACTGTTGGCGCATCAACACTACGAGAATTTGAAACCTCTCGCCGCGCTGGCGGGTGT